>JBFEVY010000323.1:0-3938 GCA_041546665.1 Spongiibacteraceae bacterium
AAGGGGCTTTGTTTTGATTGCAGCACGGAAGAGTTGCAGTCGCTGATCGAATATATGTCAACGGCTGAATAAGTCGCTGCCGGGATTTATCTTTATCAGAGAGTTTTAATCATGAAAAAACCACTGCTAGTAATGCTGCTATCTCTTCTCTGCGCTAGTACTGCGGTAGCGGCTGAAGGGCGTGCTAATGTTGGTAAGACCAAGTCGCAGGCCTGCGCTGCTTGCCACGGTGCCGACGGCAATAGTGCCGCACCGACTTTCCCCAAGCTGGCTGGCCAGGGCGAGAAATACCTGATCAAGCAGATCAATGACATCAAGTCGGGTGCGCGCCCTATCCCGATGATGGCCGGCCAGACTGAGAGCCTGTCTGACCAGGATATCGCCGATATCGCTGCCTATTTTGCCAGCCAGACAGGCGCGACCGGCCAGGCTGATCCTGCCTTGGCTGATAAAGGCGCTGCGATCTACCGCGGCGGTATTGCTGATCGCAATGTGCCGGCATGTTCCGCGTGTCACTCACCCACCGGTCAGGGCGTGGCGGCTGCGGGTTACCCGGCTCTGGGCGGCCAGCATGCTGAGTACACTGTTACCCAGCTGAAAGCCTTCCGCGCAGCGATGGACGGTCGTGAAGGTCGCTCAAACGATGGCGATACCAAGATCATGCGCACCATCGCTTTCCAGATGAGTGATTCTGAAATCGAAGCGGTGGCGAGCTTTATTCAGGGCCTGCACAAGTAATTTGCAGCAGATCCCGAAAGGCGGCTGAGGCCGCCTTTTTTATGTTTGGCAAATGCCAAAAGCGACTGGTAGTGTTGGGGGCTTGTGAAAGCCCCCGCTAAATTTGTGGCTCGGGCTTCATCTTGCGGAACCACGGTGGCATGCTCCGGTCACATGGCTAAACGCTGACAACAAAAACGCACATTGAGGGGAGAGCTATGCTCAAAAAACCGCTATCTGTATTGATTCTGTTAGTAAGTAGCTTATTGGTAAGCGCCTGCAGCGACGCGGAGCCTGAGCGCACTGCACAAGCTGCGCCAGCCAAGACCGCCAGTGCGGCCAAACCGGCTCCCGGTGTTGCGCGTGAAGGCGAAGGCTTTATCCGTATCGGCCAGCCTGTACACACGGCCAACCCCGATAAAATCGAAGTGACCGAGGTGTTTTGGTACGGCTGCAGTCACTGTTTCCACTTTGAGCCAATGTTGGCGGCGTGGGCAAAGAAACTGCCCGATGATGTGGATTTCCGCCACTCTCCCGCTATGTGGAACCCTCTGATGGTGGTTCACGCGCAGGCCTTTTACACCGCCGAGGCACTGGGTGTGATGGATAAAGTTCACCAGCCTCTGTTTGATGAAATCAATCTGCGACACAACCGCCTCGGCGATGAGGCAGCCCTGGCAACCTTCTTCCAGGAAGTCGCTGGCGTTGAGCCGGACAAGTTCAAGAAGACTTTTAATTCCTTCGGTGTAGCAAGCCAGGTTAAGCAGGCTGATGCCCGCGCGCGCAGTTACGGTATTGCCGGAACCCCGGAACTGATTGTTAACGGCAAGTATCGCGTAACCGGAAAATCGGCGGGTAGTCGCGCCGAGATGTTGAAGGTAGCAGAAGAATTGATTGCCAAGGAGCGCGCCGCCAAGTAAGCGGGCGCTCACTCCTCCCCAAATGCTTGCTGGCAAAATGCCAGTCGGCGTGCGGGGGGGGCTTTGCGGATGCCTTTCCGTTCAAGGCGTGCTATTTCCCTCTCCACCCGTTCGCAACGGGCCGCCAGACCGGTATCGTTGGCGATCTGGATATTAAGGCCGGGGCGCGCGTTTAGCTCCAGCATCAACGGCCCCATATCTTTGTCCAGTACCATATCTACCCCAAGGTAACCCAGACCCGTGAGCTCATAGCAGCGAGTGGCCAGAGACATAAACCCCTCCCAAAATGGCAGCTGCACACCCCGCACTGGGTTGTTGGTGTCCGGATGGGTCTGAATTCTGCGGTTCAGCCAAGTACCGTCCAGAGTGATGCCGGTGGCAAGGTTGACCCCCACGCCGATGGCTCCCTGGTGAAGGTTGGCCTTGCCGCCAGACTGCCTTGTTGGCAGGCGCAGCATCGCCAATAGCGGATAGCCTTTCAAAACGATAATGCGGATATCCGGTACGCCCTCGTAGCTGATAGCGCTGAAGATGGGGTCGGGTTTGACCCGGTATTCGACCAGGGCACGATCCCGATGGCCGCCCAGAGAATAGATACCGGACAGAATACTGGAGAGGTGAAACTCAATGTCCTCGGCGGTGAACATTCGACCTGAGCTGGTTCGATAATAGTCTTCAAAGCGATCCGCAATGACCATGATGCCATCGCCGCCGGCGCCCTGGGCGGGCTTGATGACAAAGTCCTGGTGTTTGCCCAGTAGGGCTTGAAATTGATCAATCTGCTTTTCGGAATCGACAATGCCGAACATTGGCGGCACATGGATTCCCGCTGCCAGCGCGCGTTGCTTGGTGGTGATCTTGTCGTCAACAAGCGGGTAAAGGTGGCGCGGGTTGTAACGCAGAATATAGTCAGAATTGCGCTGGTTGATGCCCATCACGCCGCGTTGGCGCAGGCCGCGCCAGTTACTAAGCAAGGACATGCTTACCCTTCCTTGTCACCATGAGAGAGGTCACGAGCGATCCTCCACCAGCGCCTTGAAGCGGATCAGCTCACTGAGGCGATATCCGCGATAGTGGCCGAGCGCCAACATGGTCGCCATAAAGACCAACAGAATGCCGGGGAAGGTAAAGACAAAGTAGACCCAGGGTTGGTAGGTCATCATCAGGTGTGCAAAAGTGGCCGCGACCAATGTGCCCAGGCCGACCTTAAGACTGTGCAGGCTGCCCCGCTCCTCCCAGACAATTGAGAGGCGCTCGATGGACATGGTCAGAATGACCATCGGGAACAGTGCAATTGACAAGCCGCGGTCCAGCCCTAATTGATGCCCCAGCACGCTGATAAACGCCATGATGATCACCACAAAGGTCAGCACCACGGACAGTCGAGACAGCAGCTGCAGGTGCAGGTGCTCAAGAAAGGAGCGCAGCGCCATACCCAGGGTGGAGATGCCGGTAAACAGAATAATGCCCCAGAGTACCTGGGTCTCCCTGAAGGCCAGGCCGATCAGAACAGGGGTAAAGGTGCCGAGGGTTTCGATGCCGATAATATTGCGCAGCACCAGAATCAGCATTACGCCGATGGGGATCATCAGAATAATGCTGAAGGTTTGCTGTGACTGCAGTGGCAGGCTATACATCGACAGCGCCCAGCTATTCATCTCCCGGCTTTCGCTAATAGTCTGCGCCAACTTGATGGAGTTCATGGTCCGTTGGCTGGTGCTGATCTCAACTTGCATACGATGGCCGCCATCGATCTGCACCATGGGCTCGGGGCCGGTCCACCACACAATGCGGTCCTCTGGCAGGCCTTGTGTGCCGGTCTGCGGATTGAAATACAACCAGCGGCGCCCGTTATAGCTGCGCACCCATAGCTCTGGGGATTGGCTATTGGCTTCGCTCAGTCGCAGCGTGTGGACCTGTTCAACCGGAATATGAGCGGTAGACAGTAATAATTCCAGCACGGCCGCGCGGCTTTCTACCGAGTAATCATTCCCCAGCAACAGACGGGCGTTATCGTCATCGTTATCGTTGATCAGTTTAATCGCTTCGCGAATAAAGGTTTCGATATCCGCAGAATGCTCGCGAATGGGCCGCAACAGCGCTTCGACGGCAACCTTTTCCACGCCTTCAAGATTGGGGCTGTCGCGAAACTGGGGGCCGGGTTCTTCGTGGGCAAGGCGCGTATTGCTGCGCTGGGTCAGCATCAGCCGGTAAAAAAGTTGCTGCTTGCCGTCCGCGCGACGGGCGGACCACAGGGCCACCCGGTTGTCGCCTTGCTCGTCTAAGTTGACGCCGTAATTG
>JBFEVY010000215.1:0-6230 GCA_041546665.1 Spongiibacteraceae bacterium
ACTGCAACTGGAAAGTCGCCATGGAGGCCTTTAACGAGACCTACCACGTGCAGACCACCCACCCGGAATTCAATCGCTACGGCCAGTTCCGCGGCTGGGCCAGAGCCCAGGGTAAGCACAGCAATATCGGTTACGACGCCCCCAAAGGCATGGATAAAAACCAGGCGGCAAAATTGCGTGTAGGTACCAATGCCGACTCCCGTATTGCCACCGCAGAAATGCAGAACTACACCTGGGAAAAGGCCAATACCAACACCACCCAAACCCTGGTCGACGCCGCCAACCGACTGGTCGATGAGCTGCCCGAGGGCACACCTCCCGACCAGGTTCTCAAACACTGGCTAGCCAGCGCCCGCGCCGATGACGAAGCGCGCGGCGTAGTGTGGCCGACTGTCGACCCAGAGCATGTCGGCAAGAGTGGCACCGCCTGGCAGATCTTCCCCAATTTTCAAATCGGCCACTCGGTGAACAACGCCCTGTGCTACAGCGCCCGCCCCTACGGCGGCGACCCCAACAAATGCATTTTTGAAGCGGCGGTCTACCAGCTGTTCCCCGAGGGAGAAGAGCCCAAGACCGAGTGGGTGTTCAGCCCCGCGACCGAAGAAGCCTGGTGCTATGTACTCTCGCAGGACTTTTCCAATATGGCAGCGGTGCAACAGGGGATGAAATCCAGCGGTTTCAGCGGGCCAAAACCCAACCCGTATATGGAGCGCAGCACCGCCAACCTGCACTACAACCTGGCCAAATATATGGGGATCGGTTCACCGAAGAAGCTATAAGAATCGCGCCGGCACAACCGCCAACAACGCACCCTATAACCATTATTTTTACATCACATTTTTGATATTACAGGGCAAAACCATGTACGCAGATAACGATAAGCAGGCCGCGGTAAACGCCAGTGGCGACAAAAAGACCATTCCGGTTTACGAACGGATTCTGGAACTGTTTGAAGCCGAAGGGGTAAAAGCCATCTTCGGGATACCCGACCCCAACTTTGTGCATATGTTTGTGGCGGCGGAAAAACGCGGTTGGACGGTGGTCACCCCACACCACGAACTGGCCGCCGGCATGATGGCCGAAGCCTATGCCCGTATGAATGGCACCCCGGCACTGTGTATCTCAACACTGGGGCCCGGCATTGCCCTGGCCTCTGGCTCCATGATGAACGCCCTGGTGGAAAACTCACCGGTGATTTACCTGGGTGGCCAACGCGCGCGCATTACCGAGCGCCGTGTTCGCCGCGGCCGTATTCAGTTCATCCAGCAGGAAGACCTGTTCAAGAACTCCGTAAAATACAGCGCCAGCATCGAATACGCCGACCAGACCGATGAAATCATCCGCCACGCCCTGCGCGTCTGCCAATCAGGCACGCCCGGCCCGGTATATATTGAATACCCCGGCCACGTTATTCTGGAAGAATTGGATGTACCCGCTGCGCTGCCTCCCTCAGCATACCGACTGGTAGAGCCCGGCGCCGATGCCACAATGGTTGCCAAGGCGGCAGAGCTGATCAAAGCGGCGGAAAACCCCGTGCTGCTGGTCGGCCACGCGGTGCAGTGCACCCGCGCCGGCGCCAAGGTCAAAGAACTTGCAGAATTGATGGGCTGCCCGGTACTGCAGACCTCAGGAGGCACCGCCTTCATCGAAGGCATCGAAGACCGCACCTTCCCCTATCTGTTTGCCGAAGTCGCTGACGAAATTGTTGCCAAGTCTGATGTGGTAGTTGCCATCGGCACCGAAATCGGCGAGCCGGTTCACTACGGCCGCGGCTACCTGTGGGCGGAGGGCAATGTTGACCGCAAGTGGATTTACGTCGAGCTCGACCCCGAGGCCATCGGCCAGAACCGCCCCATCGACATCCCTCTGGTTGGCGACCTGCGAAGCGTCGTACCCCAATTGTCAGCGGCCCTGAAAGATAGCCCTCGGGCAGAACACCCCGACCTGCCGCGTTGGATAGCGGAAGACAAAGCCCGCCTGGCGGCACTGAACGATCAGGATTTCAGTACCGACAGCGGCCGGGTACACACCGGCCAGTGGGTGATTGAAACCACCAAGGCCATGCCCGAAAACGCCATTCATGTGCGCGACGGTGGCTGTACCGTGATCTTCACCTGGACGTATTTGCAGAGCAAACCCCGCGATGTGATCTGGAACCAGAACTTCGGCTGCCTGGGTACCGGTCTGCCCTATGCGGTCGGCGCCTCCATCGCAGACGGCGGCAAGCGGCCGGTACTGTTCACCACCAGCGACTCAGCGTTCCTCTACCATATTGCCGAACTGGAAGTGGTTCAGCGTTTTAATCTGCCCATGGTGATTGTGGTCGCGGTGGACAATGCCTGGGGACTTGAGGTCGGCGTCTACAAACGTACCTTCGGCCACGGCAATACCACCGAACCCGGCGTGCACTGGAGCAAAAACGTGCGCTTCGACCAAATGGCCGAGTCGCTGGGTTGCCAGGGCATGTATGTCGAAAACGGCAGCGAGCTTGGCCAGGCCGTCAGCGACGCCTTTGCCAGCGGCAAACCGACGGTCATCCATGTACCCATTGACCCGGTCATCAATCACGGCGGCAATGAAAACCTCGACACCCCCAACTACGACCGCTTCCGCACCTGGTACGCCGAGGGGCAGCAGTAATTGGACACGAACGTGAACAATAACCCGCAGCGTTCCGGCCCGCTCAAGGGCATACGCGTTATCGACCTGACCGCCATGGTAATGGGGCCCTACAGCACCCAGATCATGGCGGATATGGGCGCCGAGATTATTAAAATCGAACCGCCCGCAGGTGACCCGACGCGCTATGTTTCCACCGGCCCCGTTCCCGCCATGAGTGGCGTGTTTGTCAACGTAAACCGCGGCAAGCGCAGCATCACCCTCGATCTGCGTTCCGACGCAGGCGCTGAGACACTGCGCGCATTGATTAAAGATGCCGACGTGTTCATTCACTCTATGCGCGCCAAGGCCATCAACAAGCTGGGCTTCGGTTACGACGATGTCGCCGCCATCAACCCGTCGATTGTTTACACCAATTGCTACGGTTACAGCCGGCGCGGCCCCAATGCTGATCACCCCGCCTACGACGACACCATCCAGGCCGAGTGCGGTCTGCCTTCGGTGCAACAGGCACTGACCGGGGAAGCAAACTACGTCGGCACCATTATGGCCGACAAGGTCGCCGGCCTGACCGTGCTTTACGCCACGGTGATGGCGCTGTTTCACCGCGAGCGAACCGGTGAAGGCCAGGAAGTGGAAGTGGGCATGTTTGAAACCATGGCCTCCTTTATGCTCGTAGAGCATGCCGACCGCGCCATCTTCGACCCACCGCTCGGGCCGGCCAATTACCACCGCGCCGTAGCCCCCAACCGCAAGCCCTATAAAACCAAAGACGGCTATATCTCGGCGCTGGTCTACAACGACAAGCACTGGTCACTGTTTATGGAGGCAGTAAAGCCGGCCTGGGAAAGCGCGGAATTTGCCACCCTGGAGCAGCGAGCCAAGCAGATCAACACGGTATACGGCCTGCTGGGAGAGACCTTTCTTGAACGCACTACAGATGAATGGTTAACACTATTGCAAAAGCTGGGCATTCCCTCGGCGCCACTGCGCTCACCCGGCGAGCTCTACGACGACCCACACCTGAATGCGATCGATTTTTTTGAAACGGTTGATGCGCCCTACGGCAAGGTTCGCTTTCCCGGCATACCGACCTGGTTTTCAAAAACACCGGGCAGTATTTCCTCCGCAACCCCAGAGGCCGGCGCCGACACCGACGCGGTACTCGCTGAGCTGGAAAGCCGCACTGATCGTCAGACCGGCGCGTTAGATATTCAAGGCGGCGGGCGCGTTTAACGGCGTCCGGCAACGCCGATTTCAACCCCGATAATTTTGAGGTAATAGCGTGGATTTTTCGCTCACCGAAGACCAACAGAATATCCGCGAAGCGGTGCTAAAACACTGCTCCCAGTTTAATGATGACTACTGGCTGGAGCGCGACCAGGAAGGCGTCTTTCCCTTTGAGTTTCACAAATCGATGGCCGAAGCCGGCTGGCTCGGCGTGGCAATGCCCGAATCCGTCGGCGGCGCCGGACTGGGGATCACCGAAGCCGCGGTGATGATGCAGGCGGTGGCAGAGTCCGGCGGCGGCATGAGCGCGGCGTCGAGTATTCACGGCCCGGTGTTCAGCCTGGAGCCGATTGCATTGTTCGGCAGTGAAGAACAGCAGCAGCGCATGATTCCCCCCATTCTCTCCGGCGAGCAGAAAATGTGTTTCGCGGTCACCGAACCCAATGTCGGCCTGGACACTACCAAGCTCAAAACCCGGGCGGAACGCTGCGATGGCGGCTACCGGATGAACGGCGAAAAAATCTGGATCACCAACGCCCACGTCGCCGACAAAATGATGATTCTTGCCCGCACCACCGCGCTGGAAGACTGCAAACGCAAAACTGATGGCCTGTCGCTGTTTTTTACCGATCTCGACAAAGACAAAATCGAAGCGCGACTGATTCCGAAAATGGGTCGCCATGCCGTCGGCTCGAATATGCTGTTCATCAATGACCTGTTTATTCCCGAGGCGGACCGCATCGGAGAAGAAGGCGATGGTTTCAAAATCATTCTCAAGGGCCTCAACCCTGAGCGTATTCTATTGGGCGCAGAGGCGATTGGCCTGGGCCGTGTTGCCATCAACAAGGCTGCGCACTACGCCAAAGAGCGGGTCGTATTCGATCGCCCTATCGGCATGAACCAGGGCATTCAACACCCGCTGGCTAAATGCTGGGCCCAGGTGGAAGCCGCCAATCTGATGGTCATGAAAGCAGCCACCCTGTTCGACAAGGGCCTGGACTGCGGCACCGAGGCCAATACCGGAAAATACCTTGCGGCAGAGGCCGGTTTTGAAGCCTGCCACACCGCCATGCTGACCCTTGGTGGCATGGGCTATGCCAAGGAGTATCATATCGAGCGCTACCTGCGCGAGATTTTAATCCCCCGTACGGCGCCGGTCAGCCCGCATATGATTCTGAATTTTATTGCCGAAAAGGTACTGGAATTACCCAAGTCCTACTGATCGGCCCGCAAGGAATTTACGATGAACGACGCAGTATTATTCGATGCCAGAGAGGATGGCATCGCCATCATCACCCTGAATCGCCCGGAGACCCGCAACTGTCTGAGCCGGGAAATTCGCGAGGGCCTGTTTGCTGCCTGGGAGCGCTTCGAACGCGACCCGGCGCTGCGCATCGCCATCCTTACCGGCGCGGGAGAGAAAGCCTTTTGCGCCGGGGGCGACCTCAAGGAAATGGTCGAAACCGGAATGAAAGTGCCGCCACGGGATATGTTTCCCCAACCCTACGATACGGTTGAACTGTCCAAGCCCACCATCGCCGCAGTCAATGGCGTGGCCTTTGCGGGCGGCTGGATGATCGCCCAGTCCTGTGATCTCTGTGTGGCGAGTAGCAGCGCCAAGTTTGCGGTAACCGAAGTCAAGGTCGGCCGCAGCTCGCCCTGGGCATCACCGCTGATTCATATGATTCCACAGCGCATCATGATGGAGATCTTGCTTACCGGTAAGCCCATCTCAGCCCAACGCGCTTACGAAATTGGTCTTGTTAACCGTCTCGCCGAGCCGGAAAACCTGCTGGACTGCGCACTGGAACTTGCCGGAGAAATTCTCGACGGCGCGCCGCTGTCAGTCAAGGCAGCGAGGGAGACCGTCATGCTGGCGACCGAGATGGGGCGGTCCGCCGCGTTACAGGCCGCGCGCCACGCCTCCGAACACTGCTATAACAGCAGCGACGCCCAGGAAGGCCCCCGCGCCTTTGCCGAAAAACGACGCCCCAACTGGAAAGGCGAATAAACAAACATAATTCAACCAGGAGCCAGTTATGTCGGATCTCAGTTTTGCCAATCGCGTCGCCGTGATTACTGGCGCCGGACGCGGTCTCGGCCGGGCCTATGCCCTGCTGCTGGCGGCCAACGGTGCCAAGGTAGTGGTCAATGACCCCGGCGGCAGCCTGCAGGGCGATGGCAGCGACGCGGGCCCCGCCGCAGAGGTTGTCGCAGAAATCCGCGCACTGGGCGGCGACGCGGTCGCCAACACTGACTCCGTTGCCACCCCCGAGGGTGGCCAGGCCATTATCAATACCGCCCTGGAACACTACGGCCGAATCGACATTCTGATTCACAACGCCGGCAATGTGCGCGCGGCGCCGTTGCGGGAAATGACC
>JBFEVY010000230.1:0-5793 GCA_041546665.1 Spongiibacteraceae bacterium
AGCGGGTTGTCTGCCAGCGCCGAGTAGTCGAGAAAATTCCCGCCCTTAAGCATCGACACAACGCCGACAGAGCCGTATAGCAACGCGCCGAAGGCCGCAAGAAAACGCAGCAATGTGATATCCAGCACCCGCCGCGCGAAATCCACCCCAAAAAACATGGTGTAGAGAATGATCGCCGCGGCAAATATAACCCCGGCCTGAAAACCGCCCCCTGGGCCGTAATCACCGTGAAACTGCACATAGAGGCCGAAGATCAAAATGGGCGGAATCAGAATTTTGCTGACCACCCGCAATACCCGGTGGTTATGCGCGCCGTCCGCCACAGGGTTCTTCGGCAGCGCCCCCACGCCCAGCAGGGACATCACGCCGATTGCGGCGGCAAAAACCACTACCACCTCACCAAAGGTATCGAAGCCCCGGTAGCTGGCCAGCACCGAGGTAACCACATTGGGAATACCGATTTCTTCACCGGAGTCGTTGAGGTAGCGCTGCGCCACATGTTGCTGCGCGGGGGAATCTGGATCACCAAAGGCCGGCAGGTCCAGCGTGCCCAGCACCAGTAGCAAGCCAGTAATGCCAACCAGAATAAACGCCAGCGTTGCCTTGGGCCGCGCGCAGGTTTCCCGCCGGCCGACAAGTGCCAGGGTCAGCAGCATCAACAGTGGCGAGATACCGGAGCCCACCGCGGCCTCGGTAAACGCAACGTCAACGGCATCCATCAGCACAAAAAAGCTGGCCGACAAAAATCCGTAGATACCGGTCAACATCACCACCGCCAGTAAATCCCGGCTGAAGACAATGCCGAGCGCCGTGACCAGCAGCATGCTGAGCAAGCTGATATTAATGAGTAATTCTATGACGCAGCCCTCCAAGAGACTTCACAGCTCATCGCCCTGCCCCTGCCGATTCCATATGGCCTTGGCCAGTGCGTGGCTGGCGGTCGGGCTGGTGAACAGAATAAACAGCAGTATCATCACCAGCTTCAGCAACACCAGGCCCCAGCCCGCCAGCAACATTAAGCCGCCCAGCAGCAGTACACTCGCCATGGTTTCTGTTACCCCGGCGGCGTGCATGCGGCTGAGTGTATCGGGAAATCGCAATACCCCCAGTGCCCCGGTAAACATCAGAAAGCACGCACTTAACAGCATGAGCGCACTGATCACTTCAACCACTGCGCTCATCCCGCTTCGTCCTGTGTCTGGCGCTTGTCGGTGTACTCGAAGTAGCGCAACAAGGCGATCACACTGATGAAATTCATCAGCGCATAAATAAGTGCGATATCCAGAAATTCGGGGCGACCAAACAAAAAGCCGAGTACCGCAATCAGCAATACCGTCTTGGTACCGAACAGATTCACTGCCAGCACCCGGTCAAAAACGCTGGGGCCGGCAATGGCGCGAAAGATCGCCATGGCCATAACAACAAGCAGTGTGACCGCTGTAATTGCCAATATCATTGTTCTAACCTGCTTACCCGGTCGCTCATCTCGCCGCCTTCAAGCTCCGCAATATTCTCCGGCACCAGCGCATGAACCAGCACCGTGTCTTCACCCACGTCGACCGAGACCGTACCGGGTGTCAAATTGATGGAATTGGCGTATATCACACGGCCCAGATCGGTCTTTTGCGGCAGTGGCAGCACCTTGGTCACCGGTTGCACAGCCGTCTTGCCCAACCAAACACGTTTCACCACATCGATATTGCTGAGCACAATCTTCCACGCCAACCAGCGATAGTAGCCGGGCAGGGCTTTGGTGAGGTGGATGGGCTGCGACTCGTGATCAACCACATCCATGCGATGGCTAATCCACACGACCAGGGCAATAGACAACACCGCAAAACCCATCATCAGAGCATTGTAGTGGCCCGAATTTGCAAGCCATATCACCGCCAAGACAGCGGAAATACTTACGGTGTGACGCATCGAAATATCCTTTGAAAAATGTGCCTCGATACGCGAGGCCACATTTTTACGTTTAACAGGGGTAGTGATCCTTTAACACGCGGGTCACCAGTGAAAACGCCGAACCCGATTTCGCCTCGCCGGATTCGGCAACAATACGCGACGCCAATTCATCTATTTCCGTGTCGCTTGAGAGGCAGTAGCTCGCCCGCCGCAGCGTTTCGATACTGGTCGATCCCCCAGGCGCACGGGAAACAATTGCACGCTCGGTGAAGTTGCGGGAGCCACCATCGGTAATGCGAACCTTTGAGTTCGCCTCGATGTAACCGCGCAGATAAGCAGCACAAACCGAGTTATTCACTCCCTGCCGGTCTTTTAAAGAGGCCTCACAAACATGACTAAGTTGTGCAGCGGACATAAGTTCGAAACTATTTGCCACACTACTCAACACCAATGCTCCGACCCACACAGGGGCTTTTCGGAGACTTCTGCCTGTATTTATTAGTTGCATTTGGCACTCCACACATCATGCGAACGCTTTAAATAACTGTCTCATTGCCGCTGTGAAATGTATTGCCAAAACTGTAAAAAAGTATGTCAATTCATGTAAAACTGTTAAACCGCCTGGTTTGGCACATGGAAACGCTGGAAATCGCTGTGTCTTTTGGCAAACTAAGAAAGCCTAAGGTACCCTGATCAATAACAATCGCTACAGGCACGAAAACCTATGAGCGCGGTGGAAAAGCCCTGCATCCTGGTTGTCGATGACAACGAAGATATCCTGCAACTTGTGTCGGAATTACTGACAGCCGAGGGCTTTGCAGTACTTGTCGCCGGAGACGGCGAACAACTGTATGCGCGACTTTCCCAACGCCGACCGGAGCTGATTCTGCTCGATGTGATGCTGCCGGGGCTCGATGGTTTTGCGCTGTGCCGGCAACTGCTGGCCGACCCCGGCATGCCCCCGGTGATCATGCTGAGCGCCAAGGACGAGGAAATCGACCGGGTTGTTGGGCTTGAGCTCGGCGCCGATGACTATATCGCCAAGCCCTTTGGCCGCCGGGAACTGGTGGCCAGAATCAAGGCCGTTCTGCGACGGGTCAACCAGCCCACCCCCGCCCGCAGCGTGGGTGACTATTGTTTTTCAGGGTGGCGCTTCAAACCCGCCAAAATGGAATTGCTGGACGAGGAAGGCACAGTGATTCCCTTGTCGTCGAGTGAAACCGACCTGCTGCTGGCCTTTGTGCAAAACCCCAAGGTACCGCTCTCCCGTGACCGCCTGCTGGGGCTGACCAAAGGCCGCAACAGCACTGCCTTTGACCGCAGTATCGACTCCCACGTCAGCCGCCTGCGCCGCAAGCTGCGGGATGATGCCAAACACCCTGAAATCATTAAAACGGCCTGGGGGTCCGGCTACCTGTTTACTCCCTCGGTGGAAAGTGTGTGATTCGCCGCTTAATTCCCGACACGCTCAAAGCGCGGAGTCTGATGCTGCTGACCATCATTTTTATCAGCTCCCACGCACTGAGCCTGTTTATTTACGAGAGCAACCGCGACAAATCCATTCTGCTCACTGAGGCCGCAGACCTGGCCCAACGCATCGGTGGCATTGTCGATCTTGCCTACAGCTTTCCCGCCGAACAGCGAACGAATATCCTCAACGCCGCGCAGACCCAGTTTATCTCCACCTTTCCGGATATCGTGCCGTTGGACAACTCTGCCTGTCAGCAAAGTGTGTTCTCGGCGGAGGTCAAAAAACGCATCGACGCGGCCTTTGCCCACCACCCTGATTACCGTGTGGAGGTCTGCGTTCGCGGCGATGACAGCCTTGGCGATCTGCTCAATATCGGAGTGAAGAATGCATTGGATATGTTGGTAAACATCCACTTCCCCGACGGGGAGACGACCTCTTTCCACGCCGCGTTGCCTCGGGCAACTTCGCTTTTCGGTGAAGCTATTTTGATTTACCTGGCTCTAGTCACCTTGTCTGCGTTGTTGCTTGCATGGCATCTGATCGCACGATTGATAGAACCCATAAATCAGCTTGGCAGTGCCGCCACCGATATTGGCAGCAACCTTGATGCTGAGCCGCTGAATGAAAATGGGCCCCGAGAACTGCGCGCTGCGAGCAAAGCTTTTAACAGTATGCAAAGCCGTTTACAGCAACTCGTGAAGGGACAAACCGAGATTTTTGCAGCGATTTCACACGATCTAAAATCGGCACTGACCCGTTTGCAACTGCGGGCAGAGATGCTTGAAAACGAAAACGAGCGCCAGGGCATGGAACGCGTTGTCAACGACATGCGGCAAATGGTGGTTTCAATCATCGAGTTTATTCGAGTCGGCAATAGTTCCGAGCCACGGCGCAATTTGAATTTGAGCTACTTGGTTGAAGACATCGCCGAGGATCTGATTGAAGAAGGCAAGGCAGTACAGCACATAGTGGAACCGGATATCACCTACCTTTGTCAGGCCACCCAGCTGCGGCGCGCTATCGTAAACCTTATTGAGAACGCCTTGAAATACGCTAATAACGCTACAATTGAACTGCACAAAAATGGGGAAGCCATCACCATAAGCGTTTGTGACAACGGCCCCGGAATACCCGAGGAACACCTGGAAAATGTGCTTCGTCCTTTTTTTCGGGTGGAGCCCTCACGCAATGATGCTACGGGCGGTCAAGGACTCGGCCTGTCGATCACCCATGGCATTGTGCAGGCACACGGCGGTGAGCTGGTTCTGCGCAACCGTGCCGAAGGTGGATTGTGTGCCGAGATGCGCCTGCTGGCGTCGAGCCGCATCGCTACAAACACAAAGTCGCACTATTGAAGCTGGGCTGATCACCGACACCAAGATTTTGGTTCATCGCTGATTCGGGTGGTAGGTTGCTATTGAGCCTGCAGGGCGCCACGTTTTCCAGTGAACACCGCAGAGCGGTAACTGCAACATAGCCAACTGCACCCAACGTTGCGCTTCGCTTTGCTCAACGGCAACCTACAACAGCCCCCCTGTTCACCAACATTTACCATGAACAAAAATTTAGCCCAAGTATCCGGGCCTATCGAAATTCCACTCGCACCGCCGTCGAACTGCCACCGCTGTGCCGGTTTACACAGAGCACCATATCTGCTCGCTGAGGAAGTTGATCGAAGAAATCGGTCAGATCTGTGGTGGGGCCACCATTACAGGAAATCAAATTGTGCGGCGTAAATTGGCAGCTGATTTGGCCTGTCAGGTCACAGGATTTATCGGGGCCGCAGTCTTTGTCGTAAAACTCGGTGCTTTCACTGCCGCAGAGAATAAAGGCACTATTGTCGTCAACGACGGAGAGTTCGATATCAACCGTGCCGTTTGCTTCGATATCATAATTTACGGTGAACACGCCATTATTCTCGTAAGGGTCAATGGGTTCCGGCTGAGTGGGTAGTAGCGGGCTGGAGGTTCCCTGCACCGAAAAACTCGTGATCGACGACTGAGTCGCCGTCGGCCCGCCGGAGACATCATCACTGCTGCCTGAACCTGAACCGCCACATCCGCAGAGCAGCAAACACACTACCACATAAGGCTTGATCATCATTCACTCCCTGAATTGATTTCGCCAGTGACTATAGCACCTGATTTAGTCCCGCAGCACCCAGTGCTCGCCGTCCTTGTCGGCCCGCCCCTCTTTTTCAAATTTCAGTAAATGCGCCCAAAGCGATAGCTTGGCGATTTCATGAATTGCAGGGTCAACATCGTCATAAGCATGAACAACCAGGCTGTCGAGGTCACCCCGGCGGTGCTCTCGCAGGGTGCCGAAGATTTTGTCTTCACGGCGCTGGCGGTGGGCCAGCAGGCCCTGAATTTCGGCATGGGGATCGGTGATCAATTCACCGTGCCCGGGCGCCAGCG
>JBFEVY010000301.1:0-4382 GCA_041546665.1 Spongiibacteraceae bacterium
AGGATTTTCATACGGGCGATGAGGGCGTTTTTGATCGCAAGGGTCTGGACCCCGAGCTGGTCGATGACTACCACAAAGGGGCGGAATAGGTGGCGTTGCGGGGTGCGGCAGGCAGAGGACCGAGCTTCACCCGCAGATGCCCGAAGGGGAAAAACAGCCTGAGGGCTGTTTTGAGTCCATCCACGCGGTCGTACCAAATACACACTAATCGAGGGGAAAATTATAGCTGGTGGGCGGGGCGGCGTATCCCGCATACATTGGGCCCAAGCTGAGTGCAATGACAGAAGCCTTTTCCTGCCTCCACCAGCCGTGCCGAAAGTATAGCACCGCCGTCGACAGCGGGTTAAAATTAGAAAAAGGGGCATATGAACTCAACGCCCACCCTAGCAGATACTAAAAGGCCCGCGAAATGCGGGCCTTTTTTTGCCTGGATACCACTGTGTCGGTAGCCTAGCGGTTGTGAAGCACTTCGGAGGAGGTATCTTTGAAGTAAATCCGAAACGGGATTCCTCCATCTTTGCCAAGATAGATATACATCCCGTAGCGGTCGTTGCTGAAGTCGTTGACGAATTCATAACGCAACGGAGATTCCTCATCAGGCTTCTCTGGACGCTTGGCAGTAACCAGGACTTCTTCGATCTCAAGCGGCGCCTTGCCATCTTCAGCGGGAACGGACACTAGCACCCGGGTCTTGCCAGTCCAGAAGCTCTTGTCTACGGCTTCAACTCTCGCGCCGGTTTGCGCATCGACAAAGCCTTCGCGTGACTCAAACTCAACGGTCTGTTCCTCGGCAACAACCGGAGTCGCTACCAGCGCAACAGCCAGCAGCACCGCAGAATGCAGCAGGGATTTTTTGCTAGCCGTTTTCATTATTCCGCCATGTAACATGGGTCTTTTTCCTTCTCGACGGTGAATCGTAGTGCGTTTTTCGCATCCCGTGATGCTACCACCGCCGACCGGGATTACCAGCGGAATCTGACTGACCGGATTGCCCTTGCTCCACTCATTGACACAACGCAATGTTCATGGAGAGGCTCAAAACAAAAACAGGGGCAAATGCCCCCGTTTATCGTCTATCGAATGCGCACAGGTATCAGCTACAGAAACCGCGCCCCGCTGCGATTTCCGCACCCAGTTTAGCCAGGTTCATCGCGGAACCGCCGAGCATCATCTCGTTGTGGCGCAGCCAGGTGCAGTAGCGCCACAGCGGGTAATCGCGATCAATCCCGGTACCGCCATGTAAATGCTGGGAAGCATAACTCACCCGATGGCCGACATCGCCGGCCCAGATTTTCGCTATTTGCACCTCGATTTGCGCCGGCTTGCCATCATCCAGCAAGCTGATTGCCTGGTAGGTATTCAAGCGCAGACACTCAACATCGATAAAGCAGTTGGCTGCCCTGTGCCCTACCGCCTGGAAAGTCGCAATCGGAACACCGAACTGCTGGCGTTCCGCGGTATACGAGGCAGTCATACGCATGGCTTTATCCGCCGCACCTAGCTGGTGGGCACAGAGCGCCGCCGTTGTGCGCTCACTCAGCCACTGCATCAACTCGCGCCCCTGCTCTCCCCGGGCAAGAATATCTTCGCCATCAACAGCGACATCACTCAACCCCAGTTGGTACTGCGGCTCGTAGGTGCTCGCCTCTACGTTGGTCAACGTTACCCCAGCGGCTTCTGGGCTAACAAGGACCACGCAAACACCCTCGCCGTCACGTGCAGCCACCAGAATTCGGTCAGCCTGTTTGGCGAAAGGTACGCAGCGTTTCTCGCCACTGATCACCACACCGCCGCCACGCGTTTCCGCCACCGTTAACAGGGGCTTGGCGGGATCTTCGTTATTGCACTCCATCAGTGCGGCGGTGAGCAGTGTCTCCCCGGAAGCCGCCCCGGGCAACCAACGCTGCTTTTGCGACGCGGAGCCAAAGGCGGCAATCGGCAATGCAGCCGACACCAAATGAGAAATCACCGGGAGCGGCGCAATGGTCCGCCCGGCTTCTTCAACAAGCAGGGCCAATTCAAAAAAGCCAAAGCCCATTCCACCGTACTGCTCTTCAATGGCAACCCCCAGCAACCCAGCGCCAGCCAGTTGCCGCCAGAGCGCAATGTCGAAGCGCTCAGCCTGATATTTGTCGTATTGCGAGAGCTTTTCTGCCGTCACTTGATCACTAAGAATCTCGCGGGCAAGGTTTTGCACATCGCGCTGTTGTTCTGAAAATCCAAAATCCATGCTGTGTCTCCTCTCAACCTAGCGGGATGCCCGGGGCATCCACAGGCCCGCAGCAGAAATAATGTCGCGCTGAATTTCGTTGGTACCGCCGCCAAAGGTAATAATTGACGCCGTGCGGTACAGACGCTCCACCCGGGAGGCAATCGGGTCGGCGCCCTCTGTGCGGCGATTGACCAGCGATGCCTGACCGATCACTTCACCGAGCAGCCGATAGACCTCGATAAAGAATTCAGAACCGTAAACCTTGGCCGCTGAGGCGTCGGCCATTTCCAGATTGCCCTCGCTCATTGCCCAGGCCTGCCGATAGCAAACCAGTTTGAGCGCCTCCACGCCGGCGCGTACTTTGGCCAGATTAATCTGCACCCAGGGTTGATCAATGAGTTTGCCACCAGCGGGCAAATCGGTTTGCTGCGCCCAGCGAACCACGTTGTTAAACAGCTCTGCGGTCGGGCCAAAATTCACCAGGCTCAAGCGCTCCCGGTTCAGCTGTCCGGTCACCAGCTTCCAGCCATCGTTGAGCTCGCCGACCCTAGCGCGGTCAGGGACACGGATATTGTCGTAGTAAGTCGCGTTGGTACGCACGCCGCCCAGGGTAATCACCGGGCTGCAACTCCAGCCGGGATCATTGGTGGGCACCATAAACATGGTGATGCCTTTATGGGGCTTGGCCGCGTCCGGATCGGTGCGGCAGGCCAGCCACACGTAGTCTGAAAAATGCGCCAGACTGGTCCACATTTTCTGGCCGTTGATCACCCACTCGTCACCGTCGCGCACCGCGGTGGTTTTCAGGCTGGCGAGATCGGTACCGGCACCCGGTTCCGAATAACCAATAGCAATCAGACACTCCCCCGCCAAAATTTTCGGGACGATTTCCTGTTTGACCCAGTCGTTGCCAAACTCCGCCAGCTGCGGGCCAACCGACTCGGTGGTCAGGAAGGGAAAAGGGTATCCACAGCGCATCACTTCTTCGACGAAAATAAACTGCTCGATCGGGCTCAAACCCCGTCCGCCCAGCTCGGTTGGCCAGCCGATGCCGATCATGCCATCGCGCCCCATCTGCCGCAGCGCTTCACGCCACAGCGGGCCGCCCCCTTCACCCATGGCTTCATCGCATTCCGCTTTGAGTTCCGCCGTCATCAATTTATCGAAGTAGGCCCTGAACTCCTGCCTCAGGGCCTGCTGCGCAGTGGTAAATTCTATTTTCATTATCTTCCCCTACTGAATCCTCGGGCCTGATATGCGCCCCATTCCATCTTAGTTGGGCCCAATTTCACAGCAAGGTCATATTCGGTCAGCGTGCTGACAAAAGCGTTCAGAACGATTTATGCGCCAAATAGACGATTTCTCAGCGCCGCACAATTTGTAACTATCGCAACAAGCATTTTTCGGTCGACGCGGCTCCAGCCTTCAGCGATGCAGAGCCCATACAAGCAGATCGAAATCAATTCGTGAAAACTGACCACTTGTTGGTTATTATTCGTTTTTTGATCACGCGACGCACCCTGGGAGGTGTCATGAGCAATAATAGTGAGCAGGTCCAACCTGCCATTGAGGGCTGGTATACGCTGTCCAAAGACCGCCCGCATCTTATCGGCGCACGCTGCACCAGCTGCGGTACCTACTATTTCCCCAAACAACTGAATTTTTGTAAAAACCCCGCTTGCGACAGCAACGAGTTTGAGGAAGTTGAATTGAGCCGGGAGGGTCGCATCTGGTCCTACACCAACGCCTGCTACCAGCCGCCTGAACCCTATATCGCCGCCGACCCGTTTGAGCCCTTCTCCATTGCTGCAGTAGAGCTGGAAAAGGAGCAAATGATCGTTCTTGGCCAAGTAGTTGAGGGTGTCACGCCCGAGCAAATGCAGGTCGGGCAGGAAGTTGAGTTGGTCCTCGACACGCACCACAAAACCGACGATGGCGAAAAAGTCATCTGGAAATGGCAACCCAAGGCCTGAGCGAATTAAGGAGCAATTATGAGCAGTGATATCGCGATCCTCGGCGTGGGTATGCACCCCTGGGGTAAATGGGGAAAAAACTTCACCGAATACGGTGTGTATGCGGCGCGGGAAGCCCTGAAAGACGCGGGTGTACCCTGGCAAGACGTGCAGTTTGTCTCCGGCGCGGCCACCATGCGTTGCGGCTATCCGGGATA
>JBFEVY010000367.1:0-3287 GCA_041546665.1 Spongiibacteraceae bacterium
GATTCGCTGTGCTACGGACGACGCGGTAATGCCTGCGCGCAGCATGTGGCGACGAAATCGGCGGCAATGGCTGCAGATCAGCAGGTGAAAACGAATGCGCCAGCCATAGATGCCTTTGGGGAATTCGTGGAGGTGGTCGCTGGCCTGTTCGGTGACGCGCCGACAATTCAACATTCGCCGGTCTCCTGGTAATGGTTTACGGTCTCCAGCAAACGGAGGCGAGCGCGGTGCAGAATCACTCTGATATTGCCTTCACTCAATTCAAGCAGGTTAGAGATATGGTCGAGCTCCAATTGCTCGAGCTCCCGCAGCATAAACACCGCTTTTTGATTCTCGGGTAGCTGTTCCAGGCAGTACTCAAGACAGCGCAGCAACTCTGACTCTTGAAGCATATGTTCCGGGGTGTCTATTTCCCAGCGGTTTGGAGGAATCTGCCAGTGACCTCTGCTGTCGAAACGGGGGTCGTCGTCGCTAATCAGGAGGGGTTCTACATCGGCGACATTTACGTGGCGCTTTTCGCGGCGAAGGCGGGAGCGCGCTTCATTGCTGACAATCTGAATCATCCAGGTACTCAGCGCTGAACGGCCCTCAAAGCCTGAGATGGCTTTAAAAATAGAAGCCCACGACTCTTGCACGACGTCTTCGGCGAAGACGTCGCCAATAATTGCTCTAGCCACAATGAGTAACTTCTGGTGATAGTGGCTGATCAGCTCCGCAAACGCGGCGTTGTCCCCGGCCTGGAGTCGGGTAACAAAGGTCTGATCGAATTGCGTGGCACTCACGGGTTCTTCCTGAACGGATTAAGATGGTAGCGAACCCGCTAAGTGCGTAGGCGGGTTTCATGACAGGGCACCAGTTTCTACGATTACCTTGTCTGAAGGCAAGTCCCGTGAAAACTGCCCCAAACCCTTTGCCAGGCTTTTGCTTAGCCAGTAGTCGAGGCTGACATACCGCCCGCCACCCAGCGTCATCAGTGCCAGCAGCATTATCAGGTAGGTGACCGCGAATTCAATGCCGTTGTTCAGTACCACAAAGTTGCCACTGGACGTCAGCCAGTCGTAGTTGCCGTGGGCTTGCAGCAGGCTTTTCGCTGCGGCCAGCTTTTCACCTGCTGCGAGGACCTGTTCATTGGCAAAAGGCGCACTCGCATCGGCAATGGCCTGCCAGCCGTTTTCCCAGTGAACGGTGGTTGCTGCTACGACCATGGTGACGGCTAATGGCAGGCTGATCCAGCGGGTAGCGAATCCCGCTACCAGCAAAATCGCACCGGCGAGCTCTGTTGCGGTAGCCAGTCCGGCCATCACCGTGGGGAAGGGCAGCCCCAGCCCCCAGTCAGGATTGCCGAACCATTCTACGGTGCTGTCGAAATGCGCCACTTTACTGCTGCCCGCCATCCACATGACCGGGGCCAGATAAAGCCGCAATGCCAGCGCCGGCAGGCCGTCTAGGTGCTTTAGTCGCTGCGCGAGGGCGCTGTGGAGGTGTCCGTAGATTGTCAGTAATGGTTGCATGTTTTCCGTCCTATTTTGGCGTCTAAAACAGTAGATGCGCAGCTGTCCAAATTGTTACAGTGCCTGCCCAGCGGCGACGACCCGTTTGCCGAAACATCCAGAGCGCTGTGTTCATGTCTGAGCTAAGCCCAAGAAAACAACTTATCATTGGCGTCAGCCTGTCGCTGATCACGGTGTTTTTGTCTGCAACCGTGGCGGCGGTGGGCAAGCATCTGTCTGGTGAGGTGCATGTGGCAGCGATAGTGATGGCGCAATACAGCCTGAGTTTTGTGTTTGCATTACCGCCGGTTATTCGCGGTGGTCGGCAGTCACTTCGCACCTCCAGACCAATGCTGCACCTGCTTCGCGGGATCAGTGGCTGTGCCTGCTTTTACAGTTACTATTTTGCCCTGCGGCACACCTCTCTGATGGAGGCAACATTGCTGCGCAATACTGCGCCGCTGATGGTGCCGCTGATCATTTTTGTTTTTCTCGGGCAAAAGGTGCAGCGCGTTGCCTGGCCACCACTGCTAATTGGTTTCCTCGGGGTGGTGCTGGTACTGCGGCCGGGTTTTGAAAGTTTTACCGTCTGGCATTTAACAGCCTTGTTTTCCGGTCTCGGTCTTGCGGTTTCTATGGTAACAACGCGCCTGCTGGTTCTTGAGGAGCCCCAGAGTCGTATCCTGTTTTACTATTTCGCCATCGCCTTTGTTTTGACCCTGCCCTTTTTTCTGGGGAGTGATCAAGCGATACCCGTTTCCGCCTGGCCCTGGCTGTTGTACATGGGGGTGATGATGTATGTCTGCTTCGTACTTTATACCCAGGCCTATCGATTTGTGTCGCCGTCGGCGCTGGCGCCAACCTCGTATTTTGCTGTGGTTTTTGGTGGCGCTATCGACTGGTTGGTGTGGGACCAGGTTCCCGCTCCACTGACGCTGATGGGAATTGGCTTGGTAGTGTTTGGCGGCGTACTGGTTGTGCGCCGCCAGCAGCCCTAGCGGCTCGGGTACAGCGGCGGTAAATCGGCGCTCGCGGCAGCCCGTGGCGCGGCGTGTGTTTTTCGCCAGCGCTTGAGGGTGGTGATCAGGGCGTTGGTGTCGATACCTTCAACCTGGGCAGTGTTGCCGTACAAGGCGTTGTCGAGCTGCTGGCAGGCGCTGCCAATATCGGGGATTTCTCTGGCGAGGTCGGTCAGACTCAGCGGCCGTTCAAAGCTGGCGCGCGCCCACTCCAACAGGGCGTTGCGAAGTGGTGCGCTGCGGTTCTGCTTTGCGGCAGCCTGAAGCGCTTTAAAACATTCAGCTTCGTGGTTCTTAGGGGGGGCGGTTCGCTTCACTGGGGTTGGAGCCGAATGCTTGCGGGCGCGCCACAGTGCGCCGACGAGTACCAGGTTGAGCAGGCCGAGTAGCGAGATCGCCAGCCAGAAATAGCGGTGGCTGTGATCACCGACGACGGCGGACGTCTGCGCGGCCGGTTGGTTTGTCGCGTTGTTTGGCTGGGTAGCTTGTGGGCTTGGGCCGACGTCGGTGACGCTTCCCGCTGCGGGCAAAATGTTCAACCGCCGTTCGGGCAAAATGGCAACTTCCTGGCGATTTTCAGCGATATTCCACCAGGGAATGCGTTGCTCAGGGAGCACCAGTTCTCCCGCCTGGGTGGGGATAATGGCCAGCGATTCCTTGCGTGTGCCGGTCAGGCGTCCCGAGTCGAGTTGCTTGTCGATTTTGGCTTGATCCGGATAAACCTTGGCCCCAGGGAGTTGAAGCGCCGGCAGGGCGGGTAGTTGTGAGCCCAGCAAAC
>JBFEVY010000153.1:0-8375 GCA_041546665.1 Spongiibacteraceae bacterium
GGCGCATCAAATCCTTCAGCGCAGCAACATCCCCCTTGCGAATCAGGTCCGCGGCCAGCGGGGTATTCAGCAGTATTTCCACACATGCGCGCCGCCCCTGGCCGTCCCGCGTGGGAATCAGCTGCTGGGCGACCATCGCCTTCAGGTTCAGGGACAAGTCCATCCACAATTGCTGATGCCGTTCCGGCGGGAAAAAGTGCAGGATGCGGTCCAGCGCCTGGTTGGCGTTATTGGCGTGCAGGGTACACAGGCACAAATGCCCGGTTTCAGCGTAGGTAATCGCGTGCTCCATCGACTCCTTGGTTCGAATCTCGCCGATCATGATGACATCCGGCGCCTGACGGAGAATGTTCTTCAGCGCCACCTCAAAGGACTCGGTATCAATACCCACTTCGCGCTGGGTAACAATACAGCCCCGGTGCTGGTGAACAAATTCAATGGGGTCTTCCACCGTGATAATGTGGCCCCGGGAGTTCTGATTGCGGTGACCGATCATCGCCGCCAGCGAAGTTGACTTACCAGTACCGGTCGCACCGACAAAGACGATCAGGCCGCGCTTGACCATGGCCAGTTCCTTGATGATCTCCGGCAAGCCCAGGTCTTCGGTGAGCGGGATATGCGTTTCGATTCGGCGCAGCACCATACCCACAAGGTTGCGCTGGTAGAACGCGCTCACCCGGAAACGACCAATCCCCCGGGAGCTGATCGCGAAGTTACATTCCTTTTCGCGAATAAACTCTCGGCGCTGCTGGTCGTTCATCACCCCCAGCACAATCTCTCGAGTCTGCTCCGGACTCAGGGCATTACTGCTAACAGGTACCATCTGCCCATTCAGCTTGATCGAAGGCGGCACGCCGGCGGAGATAAACAGGTCAGACGCCCCTTTATCGGTAATAATTTTCAGCAGCTTTTCAATATCCAAGGTCGACTCCAGGCCAGCTCCGGCCGCAACGCATTCATCATTAAGCGGCGCAGCCCGCGCTTAAAAGTTTTCCGGGAAACGCGCCTTGGAGCGCGCCCCTTCCCGAGTAATCTGCCGCTTGGAGAGCAGATCCTTCAAACATTGGTCCATGGTCTGCATCCCCACAGCGGCACCAGACTGTATTGCCGAGTACATTTGCGCAACCTTGTCTTCACGAATCAGGTTACGAATCGCCGGGGTGCCGATCATAATCTCATGGGCCGCTATCCGCCCCCCTTCAGGCCGCTTTAACAGGGTCTGCGAGATAACCGCCTGCAAGGACTCCGAAAGCATGGAACGCACCATGGCTTTTTCTTCGCCGGGAAAGACGTCTACCACCCGGTCAATGGTCTTGGCCGCAGAGGTGGTGTGCAGGGTGCCGAACACCAAGTGCCCGGTTTCCGCCGCAGTAAGTGCCAGGCGGATGGTTTCCAGGTCACGAAGCTCACCCACCAGAATAATATCGGGGTCTTCACGCAGCGCCGAGCGCAGTGCCTCGTTAAAGCCATGGGTGTCGCGATGCACTTCGCGCTGGTTGACCAGACATTTTTTAGATTCGTGCACAAATTCGATCGGGTCTTCAATCGTCAGAATGTGATCGAATTTATTGTCGTTAATGTAATCCACCATTGCCGCAAGTGTTGTGGATTTACCCGAGCCCGTCGGCCCGGTGACCAACACCAGGCCCCGCGGAAACAGCGACACATCTTTGAACACCTGCCCCATACCCAGGTCATCACAGGTCAACACCCGCGACGGAATGGTACGAAACACCGCACCGGCACCGCGGTTCTGGTTAAAGGCGTTAACCCGGAAACGCGCCACTCCGGGTACCTCAAAGGAGAAATCCGTCTCTAAAAACTCTTCATAATCCCGGCGCTGGCGGTCATTCATGATCTCATAAATCAGTGCGTGCACCTCGCGGTGCTCCAGCGGCGGCAGATTGATCCGGCGCACATCGCCGTCGACCCTGATCATCGGCGGCAGCCCCGCAGACAAGTGCAGATCCGACGCATTCTGCTTGGCACTGAACGCCAGTAACTCGGTAATATCCATAATTTCTCTCTTCTTATTCCCCACCGCGCAGCGGGAAAACCTTTTATCGTCATGCCAATAAAGCTATGAGAGCAAGTTATACCGGCAATTTTGTCCGCTGGCCATGCCCAGGCATACGGACTTGCACTTACACCCCGCTGTGCCTTTGCCGAATTTGGCACGGCTCACACTTTCGGCGCGCGACCAAAGCCCGAAGCTGGGGCATAATAGCGC
Source organism: Spongiibacteraceae bacterium (assembly GCA_041546665.1). Lineage (GTDB taxonomy): Bacteria > Pseudomonadota > Gammaproteobacteria > Pseudomonadales > Spongiibacteraceae > Spongiibacter. The sequence goes on from JBFEVY010000153.1 coordinate 2,231, forward strand.
TATGACAGATTCAAAAACGATTGCTACTAATATAGCAGTGATTCAACAGCGCATTGCCCGGTCATGCCAGGTGGCAGGACGGGCCGTGGACGCTGTCACCCTGATGGCGGTGAGCAAAACCCGCAGCGCAGAGGAAGTGGCCGCCGCACTGGCAGCCGGCATTACCGATGTCGGCGAGAACTACCTGCAGGAAGCACTGGACAAAAAGGCCCAGCTCGACGCCCGGAACCTCACCCCCTGCTGGCATTTCATCGGCCCGATCCAGTCAAACAAGACCCGCGATATTGCCAACCAGTTTGACTGGGTACACAGCGTCGACCGGGAAAAGATTGCCCGCCGCCTCAACGAACAGCGCCCGGTGGAGCTGCCGGCATTAAATATTTGCCTGCAGGTCAATATCGACCGCGAGACCACCAAGGCCGGTGTCCTCCCGGAAGAGGCCGCCGGTGTGGTGGCGGCGCTAGTGCAATTTCCGCGGCTGCGACTGCGCGGCCTGATGGCCATCCCCCAGGCCAGTGACGACCCCGAGCAGCAACGCGCCCGGTTTGCGGCTGTCCAGCAATTACAAAACCAGCTTCGCGAACAGTTCCCTCAACTGCAACTCGACACTCTGTCGATGGGCATGTCCAGCGATATGGAAGCCGCTATCGCTGAGGGCGCCACCATCGTTCGCATCGGCACCGATATATTTGGCCCCCGCGCACCGGCCACGCCCCACTGACAACCGACGCACCTCATCGAACCTGATATACTCCCGGTCGCTTTGAGATCAACGCACGACGGAAACAGGAGAAGTGCGCCAGTGACAACACTAAACATTGGTTTTATCGGTGGCGGCAATATGGCAGCCAGTATTATTGGTGGGCTGCTGGCCAGCGGTTCGGCGCCGGAAAGTATCTGGGCCAGCGACCCCAGTGAAGACAGCCTGGCTAAGCTGCGCCAACTCGGCCCGATCAACACCGTCAGTGACAACGACGCCGTTATCGCCGCAGTGGACGTCATTGTGTTGGCCGTGAAACCGCAGATTTTGCACAAGGTGAGCGTGGCCATGGCGGCCAGCGCGCAACAGCACAAACCGCTGGTCGTCTCTATTGCTGCAGGGGTCACCAGCGACAGCATCAACCAGTGGCTCGGTGGAGAACTCGCCATTGTGCGCTGTATGCCCAATACCCCAGCGTTGCTACGCTGCGGCGCCACCGCGCTGTTCGCCAACCCGGCAACCAGCCCACAGCAACGCCAGCAGGCGGAACAAATCCTCAGCGCGGTCGGTCTGAGCGAATGGGTTGAAGAGGAAGCGCAACTGGACGCAGTGACCGCCGTATCCGGCAGTGGCCCGGCCTACTTCTTCCTGCTCATCGAAGCCATGCAGGCCAGCGCCGAGAAAATGGGCCTGAGCGCCGAGCAGGCCCGCAAGCTGACTCAGCAAACTGCACTGGGCGCGGCGAGAATGGCGCTGGAAAGCGATGTCGATGCGGCAGAACTGCGCCGCCGGGTGACTTCACCCAACGGCACAACAGAGCGTGCCATTGGCATCTTTGAACAGGGTGGACTGCGCGAGCTGGTCGACCAGGCACTCCAGGGCGCCAAGCTGCGTTCGGAAGAGCTGGCCAAAGAACTCGACGCAGCCAGTGATTGAGACCGCGATTCCTGAGACACTTACTCCAACACATAGCGCGGCAACACGATTTCCCGAGGAGAACAATCAAGCATGACGGCAACAAGCGAAATTACCACGCTGCTGGTGAATACACTGGTCAGCCTCGCCCTGCTGGCCTTTTTGGCACGACTGCTGCTGCAACTGGTGCGCGCGGATTTTTACAATCCCATTTGCCAGGCCGTGGTTAAAGTCACCAACCCCCTGGTGCTTCCCCTGCGGCGGATGATTCCCCCCATGGGCCGGGTAGACAGCGCCTCCCTGCTTATTGCCCTCGTCATTCAGGCGATTGGCATCGCCATACTGTTCAAACTCTATACCAACCACTTCCCCAATCCGGCGCAGCTGGCCCTGTGGTCAATTATCGGGCTGATCAGCCTGACCCTTAACATCTATTTTGTCGCCATTATCGGCAGCATTATCATGAGCTGGATCTCCCAGGGCAGCTATCACCCCGCCGCCGCCCTGCTCTATCAGCTTACCGAGCCGGTGATGGCCCCATTTCGCAAGCTGATTCCGCCTATGGGCGGGCTGGACCTGTCACCCATACTAGTGTTTCTGGTGCTCAATGTTCTGGAAGTCCTGCTGCGCCACGCCGCCGCCTCTGTTGGCCTCAGCCCGGTACTGGTCTTCGGCCTGTAAGCAGCAATGGCAGAACACTATCGCTGGCAGGGCAGCGAGCTACAGCTATTTGTGCACTGCCAGCCCGGCGCCAGCAAAGAAGAGTTTGCCGGACTGCACGGTGACCGCCTGAAGGTCAGACTGCGAGCCGTCGCCACCGACGGCAAGGCCAATAAAGCCCTGATACAATTTCTGGCCAAGCAGTTCGGGGTCAGTAAATCACAAATTGAATTGAGTTCCGGCGCGCAAAGTCGACAAAAAACCCTTAAAATCCAGTCACCCGCGCAACTGCCGGAAAACGTGGAAATTGCTCCGCCATCGGGGCAAGCCAAATAACTAACACAGTTTTGAGGTTGAATGAACGAGGCTTCCAACAACACCCGTGCACAGCACGACGGTGACAGCAAGGACAGCGGCAGCGTAGGCATTGTCTGCCCGCAGACGCTGCATTTCGACCAGCCTCTGACGCTGTCCTGCGGCCGCGTCTTGCCGCAACACGATATCGTCTATGAAACCTATGGCGAGCTGAATGCCGACAAATCCAACGCCATCCTGATCTGCCACGCCCTCAGCGGCCACCATCACGCCGCCGGCTACCACTCGGCAGAAGACAGCAAACCCGGCTGGTGGGACAGCTGTATCGGCCCCGGAAAACCCATTGATACTGACGTCTTTTTCGTTCTCAGTATCAATAACCTCGGTGGCAGCGACGGCTCCACCGGCCCCAAAAGCATCAACCCTGAGACCGGTAAGCCCTGGGGGCCGGACTTTCCCCCGCTGCGCTGTCGCGACTGGGTCGAGAGCCAGCGCCTGATGATGCTGCACTTTGGTATCAGCCAGTGGGCTGTGGTCATCGGCGGCAGTCTCGGCGGCATGCAGGCGATGCGCTGGTCGCTGGAATACCCCGACGCCCTGCGCCACTGCGTAGTCATCGCCTCGGCGATGAAGCTGTCGGCGCAGAATATTGCCTTTAATGAAATTGCCCGCACTGCAATCACCCAGGACCCGCATTTTCACGGCGGCCGCTACCTGGAACACGACACCCTGCCGCGCCAGGGTTTGGCACTGGCGCGAATGATTGGCCACGTCACCTATCTTTCCGACGATGGCATGATGGAGAAATTCGGCCGCGAGCTGAAAGCCGGCGACTTTACCCTCGGCAAGAACGAGGGCGTGGAATTTCAGGTCGAGAGTTACCTGCGTTATCAAGGCGAGCGTTTTTCCAATACCTTTGACGCCAACACCTACCTGCTGATGACCAAGGCGCTGGACTACTTCGACCTGGCACGGGAATACCAGCACGACCCGGTAGCGGCCTTCAGCCACGCCAAGTGCAAATTTATGGTGATGTCGTTTACCACTGACTGGCGTTTCTCCCCGGCGCGCTCCCGGGAGATTGTCGACGCCCTGCTCGCAGCGAACAAAGAAGTCAGCTACGCCGAAATTGCCGCCAACCACGGCCACGACGCCTTCCTGATTCCCATTCCGCGCTATATGGATGCCTTCCATGCGTACATGGAACGAGTCGCCGCCGACATCACCACAACGGTTCAGGGAGAGTAGGCCATGCGTTTTGACCTTACACTGATACAACCCTGGATCAAACCCGGCAGCCGGGTCCTCGATCTCGGCTGTGGCGACGGCATGCTGCTGAAAACCCTTAAGGAAGAGCGGCAGGTCTATGGTGTTGGTCTGGAAATCGACCCGGACAACATCACCCAGGCGCTGAAAAACGGCATCAATGTTATCGAACACGACCTGAACACCGGGCTCAGCAACTTTCAGGATCAAAGTTTCGACGTGGTCGTCATGACCCTGGCACTGCAAACCCTGCGCTACCCACATCTGGTCATCGACGAGATGCTCCGCGTGGGCCGGGAGTGCATTGTCACCTTCCCGAACTTCGGTCACTGGCGCAGCCGCTGGCACCTGAGCAGCAAGGGCAAGATGCCGGTTTCCAAATTTCTGCCCTACACCTGGTACGACACCCCGAATATTCACTTCTGTACCGTGAAGGACTTTGAAGCCCTGTGTGCAGAAAAGCAGATCCGGGTGCGCAACCGCGCCGTAATCAGTGGGGATCAGTCTCTGAATCCACTCACCAGCCGGATGCCCAATCTGTTTGGTGTCACCGCCATCTACCATATCAGCAAATGAGGTTCACCATGACCGCCCTGGCACGATCAATCACCCTGCTTCTCGTTTGCTTGCTACTCGCTCCGTGGGGCGCGCTCCACGCACAAACCGAAGTCACACCCGAGGTCAGCGACGGCGAGAGTGCCAAGCGCTTTGGCCCGGACACCATTCACTACAGCGTATTGAACAGCCGCTTTCTGACGGCGAAGGTCGCCAGCGCCTACGGGATCACCCGCGGCGACAACAAACTGCTGCTCAATGTGGCAGTTCGCCACCAGGATGACAACGGCGACCGGGCCATACCCGCGGAAATCACCGGCACCACCTCAGACCTGATTTACACCACGCCGCTGAGCTTTCGCGAAATCGTCGAACAGGATGCCATCTACTATATCGCCGAGTTTGAAATCAGCAGCGATGAGCGCCGCAGTTTTCGCCTGCAGGTAAAAACCGCTACGCGCCCCCAGGCCTACGACATTGAATTCAACAAAATGCTGTACCGTTCAGACGACAACTGAGGCGGGCCGGAGAAGCAAATGTCTCAACAAATTGTTCTCGCCAGCGGCAACCGCGGCAAAATCGCCGAGCTGAGCAGCCTGCTCGCTGAGCTGGACATTGAAATACTCAGCCAGTCTGATTTCCAGGTCGTCGAGGCCGAAGAAAATGCCCTGAGCTTTGTCGAAAACGCCCTGCTCAAGGCTCGCAACGCCGCGCGCCAGACGGGCCTGCCTGCGCTGGCCGACGACTCCGGCCTGTGTGTCGACGCCCTGAACGGCGCGCCGGGCATCTACTCCGCGCGCTTTGCCGGCCCCGACGCAAGCGATGCGGATAACAATGCCCTGCTTCTGGAAAAGCTTCGCGACGAAACGCGGCGCAGTGCCCATTTTCACTGCGCCCTGGTATTTGTCCGCCACGCCGACGACCCCGCACCGATTATCTGCGAGGGCCTGTGGCACGGGGAGATTCTCGACCAGCCTCGGGGAGAAAACGGTTTTGGCTACGACCCACTGTTTTATATTCCCGATCTGCAACGCTGCTCCGCCGAGCTCGATAAAGCAGAGAAAAATCGGCTAAGCCACCGCGGCCTGGCACTGGCGCAATTGCTGCCGCGACTGCGCCAAGAGCTAAGTAAAGCACCACCCTCCAGCAATGAGTGACACGTATCAACTCAAGCAGCAGTGTGCTGCTGAGTCGATTCCTCTACATGCAGACACAAACTTATTGATCACTTGCCTCAATGCGGGGCTACCCGTTGCACGCAGCTGCCGCAACGGTAATTGCGGGCGCTGCGATGTCCAGTTACTCGCCGGGCAGGTCGTACTGCGAACTGGCGAACACTGCCAGGCTCCTATGCAAATTCCGCTGTGTCTGGCACAGCCTCTAAGCGATCTGCTGGTGGATAGACTTCCCCTGGAAACACGCACACAGCACTGGCAATGCCAGGTCATCGACGGAGGCAGGCTGCGCTTACCGGCCGGGAAACAAACCCCACCCCGCCCTGGCGACATTGTCGCTGTATTCCCCAAGCAACAAACCGGCGTTGCACCGGCCGGCCTGAATACAGTCGCGGAACAGCGCGGGCGCGAAATTGCCCTCGCCGACCCCGTATCGACATCCAGTCCTACCGTGGGCCTGCTAGTGATCGATCAACAGTGGCAGGGCGATTACGCGCTCTGGCAAACCCGCCCGGCCCCCGCCCTCTGCCTGTGGAGCGGCATCAACGCCGACACCGCC
>JBFEVY010000398.1:0-2733 GCA_041546665.1 Spongiibacteraceae bacterium
CGTAAAGTCTGGTCGTAGACAAAGCGAATAGCGTCACGGTAGTCGCGCAGTACCGCTGCGATCTCCGTCTGGCCCGTCAGCGGGCGACCGTGACTGGGTACCAGATAGGCCGGCTTTAGTGCACGCATTTTATCCAGAGAGGTAGCCCAAGCCTTGGGATCACGATAGCGGGTGCCGCGAATGGTGTACAGGTTGGGAAAGGCGCGATAGATATTGTCGCCAGGTAACATTACCCGTTGCTTGGGTAGCCATACAAACAGCTGATCGTCCGTCTCCCCCGGAGCGTGTACCAACTCGATACTGACACCGGCAATATTCAAGCTCATTCGGTCGGAAAAGGTTTTACTGGGGGGGGCCACTACGGTGTGGGTCTTGTCGCTCATGTCGAGGGCTTTGCCGATGCCCAGGTTGGGACGGTTATGATCGTCGAGGTGGGAGCCATACATATACTGTGCACGCCGCGCCAAGCTGGCCTCGATTTCAGAGAGTTGTTCCGAGTAAGTATCCCGCGCGGTCGCGTGAGCATAAACTGGAATGCCGGATCCGGCTGGTGCGAACACCAGCCCACCACCGATATGGTCGGGGTGAGAGTGGGTGTAGATCAACGCTTTGATCGGCTTGTTGCTGTGCTTTCGAAAATCCTTCAGTGCACTCTGCGCAGCCTCCTGGGAACCGGTGGCATCAACCACAATGACGCCGTCCGTGCCTTCGATAAAAATGGTATTGGCCAGGCCGTATCCTACGGCGCTGTAAATCCCATCGGTGACCGGAACCAGTTCGCGACGAAATTCAACGCTGTGTTCAGCCAGCTCTGTGTTGATGGGAACGGGGGGCGCGGCGAAGGCACTGCCTTGGATGAACCAGCAAAAAGGCAAGAGTAGGGTTGCCGACAGTGCTGTCTTTGGCTTTTTAAGTCGCACGTAAGCTATGGTGTTTTGGCGTTGCCGGAAAGCGGAAATCGGCCGCATGGGAAGAGTCCTCAAAATTCGGTAAAAGGGTTTTAAACGCGGGGGGCCGTCAGTCCCATGTGAAGACGGTTTTTCCAGGAAGCGGCTGAGCGTCAGAGTCGTTGAAAATGCGCGGCAGTTCGCTGATCGGGTAATGTTGTTTAACGACCGGTTGTGCGGAACTGCTACCGAAAAAGCTGACGACTTCGCGCAGTGCCTCGGTCTGCTCACGAAAAATTACCCAACGATAGGTCGCGCCCTTCATGCTCAGGAACCAGGCCTTGCGCCTTAGGTAGTCTGTCATTCCGAGGGCCGCACCGGGTAATGCCCCCAGAACTGTGATCATACCTATCATAGGAGTAACCACAGTACTGTAACCGGGCGTGCCGCCGAAGCGGGTCAGAGACCGCGCCAGTGGATCTTTCAGCACCGCCTTGAGCTTGAGTTCACTGGGAGGAGCGGCGTTAATGACGGCATTGGCACGAATCGCCGCCATGGCTGCTTTGTCTCGGTAGTCGATAACCTCGGTGGCGCCCAGGCTTTTCACCCAGTCGTGATTGTGCGTCGAACAGATGCCGATTACCTCAGCTCCCCAGTGGCTCAATAACTGGATGGCGCAGGCACCGAGTCCACCGCTGGCGCCGTTAATACAAATGCGACGGCCGGCGGCATTGTCGGCGCTTACCCCGGCGGCGTGGATGGCCTGCAGCACAGTGCTGCCGGCATAGGCAACACCGGCCGCTTCAATATCACTCATTTGGTCGGGTATGGGTTCCACGCTGCGGCGGGGAAAGACGGCCAGTTGGCTGTAGCTACCGCCGGTGAGGGGGGATACCGCAACCGCCACTCGCTGGCCGACTCGAATATCGGTTATGCCAGGACCAATGGCGGTGACTTCTCCGCATCCATCGCGACCGAGAACGACGGGGAAGCGTTTGCGACGATTCATGACCGGCGCTCCATAACCCTCGGCGATATGGTGATCGACGGGATTGATACTGACCGCGCGCATGGCAACCGCTACTTGGCCCTTTCCGGGCACAGGTGACTGGTCGATGGAGATCTCAGCGATTGGCTGATGATATTGCTGTATTCCGAAGGCTTTCATTATTGTTCCCCGTGGCAGCGTTACTTGGTGAATTTTGGCGTTAACAACACTGTTGCGAGATGCGATTGCGCAACACGCCGATCTTCTCCATCTCTATTTCCACCAGATCGCCATGATTAAGGAATTCAAGGCGCTCGAAGCCGCAACCGTCCGGCATGCAACCAGTGCCAATCACTTCGCCAGGTATCACATTTTCATGTCGTGATGCCTCAGCGATCTGGGCATCGATTCGGTGTGACATAAGTGAGGTGTTGGATATGCCTTTGGTCACGCCGTTGACCTTGACGACGGCCTTGAGACTGTAAGGGTTGGGAATTTCGTCTGCGGTGACCACCCAAGGGCCGAGGGTATTGCTGGTGGCGAAATCCTTGCCCTTCAGCGGACCGCGACGTTCCATAACTTCTTTCGTCATCAGATCTCGGGCTGAGAAATCATTGAAAATGGTGTAGCCAAAAATATGTTTAGCGGCGTCTTCCGGTTTGATATTCAGGCCGCCACTGCCAAGGATCACCGCCAGTTCCATTTCATAGTCCATGCGTTTTGTTGTTGATGGCATCAGGATTTCATCGTCAGGGCCACTGACGGAGGCGTTGTTGCCTTTATAGTAAAACGGGGTGTCGGTTAGGCGTTTAGGTACTTTGATTAATCCTGATGCCTTTACCAGCGGAGCGAGGCGAC
>JBFEVY010000209.1:0-6432 GCA_041546665.1 Spongiibacteraceae bacterium
CAAAGTAGAAGCAACTGCCCTGCCCTTCAACACTGCTCAAGCTAATGGAGCCGCCCATTGCCTCGACCAGACGCCGGCAAATAGAGAGCCCCAGGCCCGTTCCCTTACCGTCTTGCGGATTCACCTGTTTAAAAGGCTCGAAGACATCCCGCAATTTGCTCACCGGAATGCCCACCCCGGTATCGGTGACGGCAAACTTTAACGCGCCATCGTCAGTGTCCACGGTAACATTCAGTGCTACGCGTCCGACATTGGTGAACTTCACCGCATTGTCGAGGAGATTCACCAGGACTTGCCGCAGCTTGACCTCATCGACCTCAACCGCGCGGGGCACATCCGACGCAATATCAACATGAAACTCCAGTCCCTTAGAGCGCGCCCGGTGCGCAACGATATCGCTGACACTGCCCAGCACATCTTTAAGCGAATTGGCCCGGGTCACAATATTGATATTGCCACTCTCGATTTTGGCCAGGTCCAACACATCGTTGATCAAATTCAGCAGGTGCTTTCCGCAACTTTCAATACCCCGCAGGTGCTCGGCGGTATCGACATCAGCCATACCCACTTCACGCTGCAGCAACTGGGCGTAGCCAAGCACCCCATTCAGCGGCGTACGCAATTCGTGACTGACGCTGGACAGAAACTGCGACTTCGCATGCAGGGCGTCTTCTGCGGCGATCCGCGCGTCCACCAGCTCCTGCTCGATACGCTTGCGATCGGTAATGTCGATCATGATGCCCATCGCACGAATCGGTCGATCCGCATTGTCGCTCTCAACCACATCGCCGCGACTGTATATCCAGCGGTAGCGCCCTTTGACGTCACGCACCCTGAATTCCACGCTGTTGCCCGTTGCCAGGCCTAACCAGCTATCCACCGCCGCCGCAATAATTTCAATATCATCGTCATTGGCGATCTCCCGGTAACTGCCGACCGCCACCGGCTTCTTCGGTGGCGGATAACCGAGCACCCGGTAAAAACTGTCGCTCACCGTTACCAGACCGGTACTCAAATCCAGGTCCCAAAGGTGGTTGTGGGCGGCATCCAGGGCCAGGGCAAACCGTCGTTCACTCAGTTTGAGCGCCCGCTCAGTCTCAGTACGCTTGGCGACCATGAAATTGGCGTTTTCAGCCAGATGTTGAAACTCCGCAAAGGGCAGGCGATTAATATCGATCTCGGTGGAGCGCTTACTCGCATCGTTAAAAAACTGCTGGAAGATACGAAAACCACTGGCGCTGCGCAGCGCCAGCCAGCGAGCCACAATGGTCGACAAGACCATCAGACCAAAGGCAATCAGTACGATGAATCGCACATGTTCGTTTACCCGCTGCTGCAGCGCCAGACGCTCCGCCGCGAGCTGCTGGTTCAGTTCATTGAGAAACACGCCAGAGCCCATCACCCAGCCCCAGGGTTCAAAACGACGCAAATACGACACCACAGGCTGCTGCTCGCCGTTCCGCGCCGGCCACGACAGCTCGGTGAAAAGACTTTTATCCTTGCCGTCGGCCCGCTGCGCCTCTCGGGTTACCTGCGGCATCAACTGCCCGACCGCCTCGGGCTCATAGGCGTTGACCAGTTGCCGTCCCTGCTCGTCAACCACAAACAACACCGAATGCTCTGTGTCGATGGGCACCGCAGCAATACGCTCAATGACCTCTTGCTTGACCCGGGCGATTTCATCGCGCAGATAGATGCTCGCGCCCAAGTATATTTTCAGCGGTTCGTAATAATAGATGAAGCTGAAATTCCGTTCGGTCTGGTCCGGTTGCGAGGGCGCCTTAATCAGATACTCCACAAAGTGGTAGTTCTTATCGCTACCCAGATCGGCAAACTGGCTGGCAATTTCACCCAGCACAACACTGTCGCTAATCCGCTCCTGCCGCCGGGGCGCCATGGGGGCCAGCAGGCTTTTACCCTTATCATCAAACAGGAAGAAAAAGCCGTTGTTATCGCGAAAGCGCAGCGAACCCAAGGTTGCGACCAGGCGCGACAATTGACTGCTACGGCTTTGATTGCCATTTTGCTTGGCGTTATTTTCGATCAGGGTCAGCGCGCCGGCTACCTGATGGCGAAGCTCGTTGTAAATCTGGGTATTGAGTTGGCTATAGCGAAAATCAACATACTCCGCCGCCTTGTTGACCTCGCGCCGCAACAGCTCGCGCCGCGATTCGATATAACTGTCCCGCCAAGTCGCGCTTTGTTCGTTATAGCGTTCGTACTCTTTCGCAATCCAGATATAGCCCAGCACCGCCAGGGGAATTGCCGACAGGGCAACCAGGCTAAGCAGGTAAATCTGTACTAAACTGCGCTTTGATCGCATGCGCGACAACAACTCCCAGGGCCTTTGACGGTTATTAAACCGAGCTTATCGGCAAATCGCCCGATTCGCCAGTTTTTGCGACCGCTATACAAGGACTTATACTTTCGTGATAGCCTTAGAAAAGAGTGCCATAAGCCATTACTAGGACGAGATAATGACAACAGAAGCCACTGTTTACTTGGTAGAAGACGATGACGCGGTTCGTGACTCCCTGCAAATGGTCTTGGAGTCAGTTGGTCACAAGGTCGCCAGCTACTCCCGAGCCGATGCCTTTCTTGAGGATTTTTCCACTGAGATGGCCGGCTGCATGGTGCTGGATATCCGCATGCCCGGCATGAACGGTATGGAATTACAGCGCCAGCTTAACAATCGCAACTCCATTCTCCCCATTATCTTTGTAACTGGCCACGGCGACGTACCAATGGCCGTTGAAGCCATGCAGCGTGGCGCCGTCGACTTCGTCCAAAAACCCTACCGCGAGGAAGAACTGCTCAGCAAAATCCAGCAGGCCATCACCGCCGACGCAGAAAACCGCGCCGACCTGGAGGAAAAGCATAAGATCGCCGAGCGCCTGGGCGAGCTGACACCGCGCGAAAAGCAGGTCATGGATCTAATGATTGAAGGTAAAGCCAACAAGGTCATCGCCTACGATCTGGACATCAGCCAGCGTACCGTAGAGATTCACCGCGCCCGCGTGATGGAGAAAATGGGCGTTCGCTCCCTCGCTCACCTGGTGCGCATGGTTATGGCCGCCAACGAAAATGGCGCCGCGGCGGGTTAAGCCTCCCGCCCCACTCCAGACAACAAATCATCTATACGCTCTAGCGCGGCCAGCAAATCTGCCACCGGCAATTGTTGACCGCGATAGAACTCCTCCGCCATCGGGGTAATCCCGCAACGATCAGGCAGATCCGCCCGCTGTTCAATAAGAAAGCGCATACGCGGAATAAAGATAAATTGCAGCCATTGATTGAATTTAAGCGTGTCTACCGCAAAGGGCTGTTCGCTGCGCAGGGCTTCGGCAGGTGGAGACTGCGACTCCCAATGATTCAGGCTGCGCAGCGCCGCTTCCAGATCGATCAGGGTAGCGGCGAGGTCGTGATAGATCGACATCAGGGTTCAATCCGCTGCTGATACGGCGGCATCGACGCCAACATTTTTCGTCCGTAGTGACGGCTCACAATACGCCGATCCAAAATACTGATGCGACCGCGATCATTCTCATTGCGCAACAGGCGACCGCTGGCCTGCACCAGCTTCACCGCCGCATCCGGCACGGTGATTTCCATAAAGGGGTTGCCGTTGTTATGACTGATCCACTCCGCCAAAGCTTCTTCCACCGGGTCCTCGGGGACAGCAAAGGGAATTTTGGCAATCACTACATGGGTGCAGTATTTGCCGGGCAGGTCCACCCCCTCGGCAAAACTGGCCAAGCCGAAAATAATACTGCCCTCACCCTTATCCAGGCGCTCGCGATGACGACGCAAAATGTCGGCCTTGGGCAAACTGTCTTGTGCCAGAATGCGCTCGGCCCAATCACCGGGCAAGCCCTCCAATACATCGTTCAACTGACGCCGCGAGGAAAACAGCACCAGACTCCCCGCCGCGGGGTCGAGCAGCTCCGGCAACAACTCAATCAAAGCCGCCGTGTGCGCCTGGGCATCCCCCGCATCGCAGTTCATCGAAGGGATATACAGTTCACCCGCTTCGGCGTGCTTGAACGGACTGGGCACCACCTCAAAACTCGCGTCTTCGTAGAGCCCTGCACGCATGCTGTAGCGGTCAAAACTGCCCAGCGCCGTCAGCGTCGCCGACGTCATAACAGCGCCATAACAACGCGACCAGAGGGTCGCTTTAAGCGTGCCTGATGCCAGTATCGGGCTGGCATTCAGCTCTAGATCAAACAGGCCCTGGCCCGATTCAGCAAGCACCAACCAGCGCGCCATCGGCGGCCGGCCTTCCTTGTCGGGAATGGAGTAGGACTGCCACAATGACAACATGGCCTCGCCGCGAAAGCGGATCGCGGCGACGCTGGCCAGCCAGGCTTCAAGCTCCTCTCGGCTGACAGAAAAACGTTCTTTGTCGAGGCCCTCCTGAAGGACATCGACAGCATCCTCCGCCTGCTCGATCATCGCGGCGAAGGCAACCCGCAAATCCGCCCCCATCAAGCGCAGTTCATCAGGCACCAGTCCGTCGGCAAAGCGACAGGTTTTGCGGCCCTGCTTTTCTTCACAATCTTCCAGCAAGGCCTCAAGCACAGGTCGCAGCGGTGCCAGTTTCTTCCTGGCCGTTCCCATCACGGCGTGCAGGGATTCCAGCTTGAGGCGCAACTCCAGATCCAATCCCGGCAGGGCGATGATGCCGGCGATACCGCGCTCGGTTTGCTCCAGCCAGCGCTCACTGGCACCGAGGCGGAAACTGGCACTGAAATGGTTGATCACCTTGTCGGGCAGGTGATGAGCCTCGTCAAAAACATAGATGCAGTCTTCAGGCGGCGGCAGTATTGCCCCGCCACCCAGTGCAAGGTCGGCCAGCACCAGGTCGTGGTTCGCCACCACCACCTCGGCCTGACCCAGCGACTCTCTGGCTCGGAAAAAACTGCAATTGCGAACATGACTGCAACGCCGTCCGGTACACTGGGCATGGTCTGTGGTCACCGGTGCCCATTCGGTTTCAGCGATCACGCTCTCCCAGGCGTCGCGGTCACCGTCCCAGCTGCCATTGGCCAGCTTTTCAGCAAACCGGGTATACAGGGCCAGCGCCCCCCGCCCCTGCTCCGCCGAAGACTCCTCGGGGTACAGAGGCAATACCGCGCTGTCGCCACCGCTTAGCAGTTGATCCAGTTTACTCAAACAAAGGTAGCGACGACGCCCCTTGGACAGGGCCAGGGAAAATGACAGCCCACTGTGTTGCAGAATATCGGGCAGGTCACGGTGCAGAATCTGCTCCTGCAAGGCGACTGTTGCCGTTGCAATGACCAGGGTTTTGTTGCGCGCCCGCGCTACCGGAATCGCAGCCAGAGCGTAGCCTAGCGTTTTACCGGTGCCGGTCCCCGCCTCGATAACACAGAGATGATCACCGCCAACGCGATGCCCATCCTGATTGTACTTGATACCCGCCAAGCCTCTGGCAATGTGGGCAATCATCAGGCGTTGGCCGTAGCGCGCCCGCAGCTCCTTGGCGTTCAGAAACTGGCGGTAGGCCTGCTGGATTTCGTCTTTGAGCTCGCTGCTGAGCACGGCTGTGCGTTACCCCGCCTGATTCATGGCAAGAGCGTCCTGCCGCGCCAGTCGGTTCACCACCGGCCGGGCATAGATTTCCAAAGCCTTGCGGCGATAATCCGAGGACAGCAGCGCAAACCGCTCCCGCATGGCCTGTTCGTCGGCATCGCTGACCTTAGTACGATGATCCAGTGCCTTCCAACGCTCATCGCCATGGAGTTCCGCGTAAGCGAGTAAGTTGCTCGGGTGGAGTTGATAGTGGCTGATAATGGCGTCGTCCAGTGCCTCCGCCACCGCTTCGGCGTCGGCGAACTCCCCGCGCAGCGGCTCACCAAAATGGACGTGTACATGTCCCTTGTCGCCGGTGATACCGGTGCCAATGCTTTTGAGGTCTTCGTGTTCGGCTTTCTGATAACTGCCATCGCGTTCTATCATCGCCAGCTCCTTGGCCTTGGCGGCATCCAGTGGATCCCACTCGTAGGAAATCGACACCGGAACGATATTGAGCGCGCTGATATAGTCGGAAAAGCTCTCCTGGGATTTGTCCTGGGCCATCCCCAGCATTTTAATAATAGCCGCTTCGGTCGCATCGTTGCCGTCCTTTGCGCGACCTTCCCGCTGGGCAATCCAGATGGATTCCTTGTCCTCCAGCAGGGAGTGACGAATATACGCCGACAACTGCTTAAACGCGGCGAGCATCTGGCGAGGGCCTTTCACCCCGCGCCGCACAATGAAGCTCTTGTTCACCCGCATCAAGTCAGAAGCCCAGGGTTTAGTAAGCAGATTGTCGCCAATCGCGATGCGCACAGTGTCCTGGCCATTGTGGTAAAGCGCGTAATTAACAAAGGCGGGGTCGAGCGCGATATCGCGGTGATTACTGATAAACAG
>JBFEVY010000276.1:0-4923 GCA_041546665.1 Spongiibacteraceae bacterium
CAAAAGATTGTATCGGTGCATTACCCGACAATCTCCAAGGACCTGGTGCAGGAAGCACTGGAAGTGTTTTTTGAGGTCCGTCAGATTCCGGGCCTGAAGAAAAAGCCGTCTACATCTGAATTGATCGATTGGCTGAAGTTGCTGATGGCCGATGATATTCCGGACGAGATTTTCAAAAACCGCGATGCCAGCAAGGCGATCCCACCGCTGTATGGTGCGCTGTTGAAAAACGAACAGGACGTGCAGTTGCTGGAGCGTCTGGCCTTTATGCACCGTCGGGAAATGCGTTAACCCATGCTGGTTCAATTCTTTTTCGGACTGCGCAATGCCGGAGTGCCGGTCACTATTCGCGAGCTGCTCGATTTGCTCGCGGGGCTTGAGGCGCGTCTGGCCTTTATGGATGCGGACGAGTTCTACCAGCTTGCGCGGGTCTGCCTGGTCAAGGATGAAAAATACTACGACCGCTTTGATCGCGCATTCGCGAGCTATTTCAGTGACTTGGAAAACCTCGACGATGTGATTGAGGCGTTGATTCCCGATGACTGGTTGCGCCGTGAATTTATCAAGCAGCTCAGTGACGAGGAGAAAGCCCAGATCGAGTCGCTCGGCGGGCTGGATAAGCTGATTGAAGAGTTCAAAAAGCGCCTTGAAGAACAGAAAGGGCGTCACGCCGGTGGCAACAAATGGATCGGTACCGGTGGGACCTCGCCCTTCGGGCACAGTGGTTACAACCCTGAAGGTGTCCGCATCGGCGGAGAGAGCCGCAATAAAAAAGCGGTCAAGGTCTGGGAGAAGCGAGAGTATCGCGATCTCGACGACAGCATTGAACTCGGCACCCGCAATATCAAAATTGCGTTGCGCCGCCTGCGTAAATTCGCCCGTACCGGTGCCACCGAAGAGCTGGATATTGATGACACCATATCTTCCACTGCAAAAAACGCTGGCCTGCTCGATTTGAAAATGGTGCCAGAGCGTCACAATGCGGTGAAGGTGCTGTTGTTTTTTGATGTGGGTGGGTCCATGGATCCCCATATCAAAGTGTGTGAAGAGCTTTTTTCCGCAGCGCGAACAGAGTTCAAGCATATGGAGTACTTTTACTTCCATAACTTCATATACGAGTCGGTCTGGGACAACAATATTCGCCGCCACACCGAACGCATGCCACTGCAGGATGTTTTCCATAAATACGGCGCCGACTACAAAGTGATTTTTGTCGGCGATGCGTCGATGTCACCGTATGAAATTCTCCAGTCTGGTGGCAGTGTGGAACACTGGAATGAGGAGCCGGGTGAGTTCTGGCTGCGAGCGCTGCGCGACCACTTTGAAAAGGTGGTCTGGTTGAACCCGGTGCCGCCGGAGGAGTGGGACTGGACGCAGTCTATTCGGATTGTCGAGCAGCTTATGGAGGGGGAAATGTACCCCATGAGCCTGGCAGGTCTTGAAGCGGCGATGACTAAACTGGCCAAGTAGTCGAACTGGACGCCTGTCAGTAGCAGGCGTTTTTGATACAGCTGCTTAGCGGCGAAACTGGCCGGAGAAAGCCAACAAGGCGGCGGTAACGGCAACATTGAGCGATTCCACGCCGTTGGCCATGGGAATAGCCAGGTTGGTATCGCAGACCGCTGTCACCGCTTTGCTTACTCCTTCTGTTTCATTGCCCAGAATAAAAACACTGATTTCCTCTGCGTCGTAATCAAAGATGGATTCACTCGCGTGGGATGAGAGTCCCACTACGCGGGCTCCCTGGTGTTTAAGTGTCTCCAGAGCGGGGATCAGGCGCTCGCAGTGGTAAATGGGGGTCTTGAACAACGTTCCTGCGCTGGCTTTGATCACCAGCGGCGACAGTGCCGCACAACCTTTCTGGGGCAGAATCAGCCCAGTAATTCCGCTGGCGGCAACAGAGCGAATAATCATGCCGAGGTTCTGTGGATTGCTCACCCCATCGAGGGCGACCAGACGACTGCCTTTGGGCAGTGTTTGAATGTCCAGATCGGTAATGGCGCGGTAGGCATCGAGCTCGAGATCGGCGGCGACTCCCTGATCCTGTTTGCCGTTTTTTGAGATGCGCGACAGACTTTTTCGGTCGTGCCAGGCAATTTCAATTCCCCGGCGTTCTGCCAATGTGCAAAGCTGTTCTACGATGCCATCGCGCTTGTTGCTTTCCGCCATGTGCAGCCGGAATACGCCAATGCGTTTATCCTGCAATGCTTCCAAAACAGGCTTTCTTCCATAAATCGTCAACAGCCGAGAAAAAAAAGCCTTTTTCTCCTGGTAGGAAGGATTGGGACGATCTTGCACGTTACTGCCTCATTGCTTGGCCTGGTCTGGCTTGGTTGGCTTGCGCTCAAGCCTGTGGTCACTGCTCGGTTAAGGCGCTGGAGTATAGACGAATTTGTATCGCTTGGCCCCAGTGGCGGGTCGTAATCCTGCCTGCCTGAAATAAAATGTACAATAATAGTGCGAACGATCCAAAAATGGGCATGTATTTTGCATTGTTTCTGTGCGTTATTTTTTCGCGGCTCGACGGATTTCTTGGTGCTTTCCAGAATTCGAGCGTGTTATCAAACGGTTTTGTTTATTAACATACTGATAACAAAGAAATTTAATTTCTCTTTAGAAAAGTGAGCAGATTGTCGCCAAACTGCTGCTGAATTTTCTTGTGCCTGAAAATGGTGCCTAATTAATTTAAATGCGCATAAATAGTGCGCTATTTTGCTAGACCGAAAGGGGAGACATGGTGGTTTTTAATAATATGGCGCGGAAAGTGCCTGCAATTGTGGGGATGTTACTGGGGATTGCACCGCAAATGGGCCTTTCTGCGGAGCTCGATAGCGGCAATTCTTCCTGGATTTTAACGTCAACGGCGCTGGTTCTGTTTATGACCTTGCCTGGCCTGGCATTGTTTTACGGTGGCTTGGTGCGCAGTAAAAATGTACTGAGCGTGCTGATGCAGTGTTTCAGTATCACCTGCCTAGCATCACTGTTGTGGTTGTTACTTGGCTACAGCATGGCATTTACCGAGGGCAACAGCTTTGTCGGAGGTCTGAGCCGAGCATTCCTGTACGGAGTGATGGAATCCAGCGCGAGCGGAGATATTCCGGAAACCGTGTTCGTGATGTTTCAGATGACCTTTGCAATCATCACCCCCGCGCTGATTATTGGCGGGTTTGCGGAGCGTATCCGCTTTTCTGCGGTAATGCTGTTTTCGGCGTTCTGGCTGCTTGCGGTATACGTTCCGGTTACCCACTGGGTATGGGGCGGTGGTTGGCTGGGTGAAATGGGCTTGCTCGATTTTGCGGGTGGTACTGTGGTTCACATCACCGCAGGTGTGGCCGCGCTGGTGGCGGCAATGGTTATCGGGCCTCGCAACGGTTTTGGTCAGGTGGCGTTACCTCCTCATAATTTGACGATGACCTTCACCGGGGCGGGTATGCTGTGGGTCGGCTGGTTTGGCTTTAATGCCGGCAGTGCCCTGGCCGCAAACGGGGATGCAGGCATGGCCATGCTGGTCACCCATTTGTCGGCGGCTACTGGCTGTCTTACCTGGTCGATGATCGAGTGGAAACGTTTTGGCAAACCGAGTGCGCTGGGCGCGGTTACGGGTATGGTTGCCGGTCTCGGTACCATTACGCCCGCGTCAGGTTATGTTGGGCCCGGCGGTGCCGTGGTGATCGGTTTGTTGGCGGGGATCGTGTGCTTTTACTGTACGCTTGGGATTAAACAGAAGCTTAAGATCGACGACTCGCTGGACGTGTTTCCGGTGCACGGCGTAGGCGGCATTCTGGGCACCTTCCTGGCGGGCATTTTTGCCTCTAGTGAACTGGGTGTATTCAGTGGTCAGGGTCTGGCAGAAGGTGTAACCATCGCTGCGCAGCTGAAAGTTCAGGTGATCGGCATCCTGGCCACCTTCGCCTACACAGCCGTAGTGAGCTATGTGCTGTTCAAGATTGTGGATAAAGTCGTTGGGCTGCGTGTCAGTGCAGACGAGGAGACCCAGGGGCTGGATATTACCTGCCATAATGAGGTGGGTTACGATATATAATTCCCCTAGGGAAGCGAAGCCCGGCAATGCCGGGCTTTTTTGTTTTTGGGTGATGACTTTGCAGGCTTACCGCGTGTGATTGAGTTGAGATTATATGGAACCTCGGCCTGCCACCTTTGTGAGGTGGCGGAGAACCTTCTTGCAGGGCTGTTGGCGCAAAAGCCGGAATGGCGTATCGAATTGATCGATATTGCAGATGACGATGCTATGGTGGAGCGCTATGGTATTCGAATTCCTGTGCTGTCAACGGTGGACGACCGCGAACTTGACTGGCCGTTTCAGTCTGATGACGTGGTGAAATTTGTGGAGGGAGACTAGCTTGGAGATTACGGTTTCCGGTTTGTGCAGCTACCCGGTGAAGTCGCTGGCATCGTCGCCAATGCCTTCGCTGACTTTCTCGTCGCTGGGGCCGAATGGCGATCGGCGCTGGATGCTGACCGATGCCACGGGAAAGTTTGTGACTCAGCGACAGCTTCCGCAGATGTGCCGTTTTCTGGCTAGCGCCGGTACGGATGAGGCGGCAACCCGGCTAACGCTGCGTGATCTAAGTAACGACGATGAATTTCAAGTTGATGCCGATGGCTTGGATTATTCCCGGACTTTGCAGGTAAGGGTTTGGGGTGACTCCGTCGCCGCTGTGGATGCCGGTGATGCGGTTGCTGGCTGGATGTCGGCCCGCTTGGGGAAAGCGTTGCGCCTTTGCTATTTTCCCGGAAGTGCATTGCGTCAGGTTGATCTGGACTATGCAGAACGGGGAGATGGCGTCGGGTTTGCCGATGGCTTTCCGGTGTTGCTATGTAATACGGCGTCACTCGCGGTGCTACAGCGCGCTCTGGCTAAAGAGGCTTGGGAGGGGGATTTATCGATCTGGCGCTTTCGTC
>JBFEVY010000104.1:0-10399 GCA_041546665.1 Spongiibacteraceae bacterium
CCCCCGTAAACATTGCCAGCGGCAAGAATCATCGCAGATGGCAAGTTTCAGCACAGTGCCTGAGGACCGGGTTCCGGGCCGAAGCCCGGTATACAAAGACTAATTGCTGCCTCTAAAGAAGGGGTCGTCGGTTCCGACGAATGACAAGGCAGGCGCGTGTTTCACTCTTCGATAAGGTCGTAATCTTCCTTGGCCGCGCCGCACTCCGGGCACATCCAGTCATCGGGAATATCCTCCCACTTGGTACCGGGCGCGATACCCGTGTCCGGGTCACCCAGACGCTCATCGTAAACATGGGAACAGAAACGGCACTGAAAACGGCGCATAGCAATCTCCTCGGTGTTATGGACTTAAGGTTTTTGAACTTAAGGTATTATGAATTTGCGCCCTGCCCCGGATAGATCGTCGGCTTGATGGCAAAGTTGTGCTGCACCGCAAGATCGTGACGTTTTAATTCCGGCTCCAGCAGGCGGTAGACTTTTTCATTGTTGTAGAACGGCGTCATCGGGTAGAGATGATGAATCAGGTGGTAGTTCTGGTACTGCAAAACCGGATTCAGTATCCATTCGAAACCGTGGCGTACCGTAGTGGCCCGGGTATAGTTCTCTTCCTGCTTGGTGTCGTGCGGCACGTGAGGCAACCAGAAAAAACTGAAGCCCAGCATCAGCAAAATCATACGCGAAGGCACAAACCACAGCATAAACACCTCAAGACCATAACCGAGGTAAACCAATGCAACGACGATTGTCAGGAACACGGCAAAACGGCGCAGACTCGCATGAAAATAGGGCTTTGCCACCTTATCAACCGTCTTCACCGCGTAGATAAAGTACCAGGCATCGATGACCATCCAGCGAAAAGGCAGCGTCCACCACGCTCCCTTAAAGGCCCGGTCCGGGTCGCGTTCACCGTTGGCAAAGCGGTGATGAAGAATATGCGCCCAGCGGAACATCCGCAAATCCACATAGGGCAATACCAGATCCAGACCGACCTGACCCACGCGGTCGTTTATACGGGTATTGCTGGACACGGCGCGATGAATCGCATCGTGGATTACACTGAATGACACATAACCCACAATCGAGCTCGCGATCGTGCCGAGCCACAGTGGCGCCAGCCCGAGATAACCGCAAACCACATAACTAAAACCATAGGTCAGGATCAACAGGACCGTCATGACAATAGTAGGCTTGGACAGCGTCGGAGCGCTGGTCAGAGTCTTCAACTCCTTCTTTTGCTCCTCGCTGAGCCAGTCGATAGCTACATTCGCTCTACTCACTTTCTTCCTCTCCAGGCAGTGTGCTGCCGCTAAGTGTTAAACATTCATATGGCACCGGCTTCGTCGATTACGACGACATGACGCCAATTCAGGCCCGAGCGCCAAGCAGCAGCCGCTGAATCAAGGACGGTAAAATTTCTTCCAGGTCCATACCGTGAACCAACTGATCCGTGGTGTGCAAAGTGAGCAAGCCGTGCAGGGCGACCCAGAAATGGTGGGCGATCTCCCGCGCGTTACCCGCCAGCTCTCCCTTGTCAATGCAGCGCTGCACAAGGTCCACCACGTGATCCACCAGCCGACGACGCATGGCCAGGACTTCCGGATAGCGTTCCGGCGAGGGCTGTTCCGCCGAAAAAATCAGCATATAGTCTTGGGGGTGCTCAATGGCAAAGGCCATATAGCCCTGCGCCACCGACTCCACTTGGGCCAGAGGTTTATCGGCTCGCCCCTCGAATTCCCGCACGTAGACCTCAAACCGCGCCAGGGCATCGGTCCGCATTCTTGCCAGAAGGGCTTCCTTGTTGTCGAAATAGCGATACGGGAGTGTGTGGCTGACACCCGCCGATTCCGCCAGACGACGAAAACTCAGTCCCGCCAATCCCTCCTGTCGATAGACGCCTAGAGCCACATCTGACAGATGGGCTCGCATAGTCTCCAGCTCTTCGCTACTCAACTGTAATCTGGCCATCAAGCACTCCGTTATTCACAGCCTGTATTCAAGACCATTTATTTAACAATGTTTATTTAACAGTGTTTATTTATAAATCAAAAAATAGGGTTGCGCAAGTATTAACCACCTGCACAACCCAAAGGTAACTGTCAGACCCGGTAAACAGTTACTACTGCTGCACCACCAAGTCCGAGGTTGTGCTGCAAGGCCACTCGCGCGCCCTCTACCTGGCGCTCACCCGCAACGCCGCGCAAATGCCAGCACAACTCCGCACACTGTGCCACGCCGGTGGCGCCGAGGGGATGCCCCTTGGACATCAGCCCTCCCGACGGATTGACCACCAATCGCCCTCCGTAGGTATTGTCGCCGTCGTTGATAAAGCGACTGGCCTCGCCCTCGCCGCATAAGCCCAGCCCCTCATAGGTAATGACCTCATTCGGGGTGAAGCAGTCGTGCAGCTCTACCACGTTTACATCTTCCGGCCCGATACCGGCCTGCTCGTAGGCGGTAGCCGCCGCGCGGCGGGTCATTTGCGCTCCAACCAGGTTTATCGCCGAGTCCCAGCTGTCTTCGGCATCGGTAGCCATGCCCTGACCGGCCATTTCAACACCGTGGGAAATGCCGTGCCGTTTGGCAAATACCTCACTGCATACCACCGCGGCGGCGGCACCACAGGTGGGCGGACAGGCCATCAGGCGGGTCAGGTGAGGTTCGTAAATGACCGGAGCACTCATCACCTCTTCCAGGCTTAATGGCGCGGTAAACAAGGCATAGGGGTTTTTGGCCGCGTGCCGGCGTGTCTTTACCGCCACCTTGCCAAAAATATCGGCGTCGGCATCGTATTTTTTCAGATATTCCGCGCCTCCGGCACCGAATACACAAGGCGCCGGCCCGGCCTTGGTTACCGGATATCCCAGCTTGTCCAGCTGCGCCCCGAAATTACCAAAGGGACTGGGGCGATCATCCCAAACGCTGCCCAGTGCGCCCGGCTGCATCTGCTCAAAGCCAACGCCCAGGACACACTCCGCCATTCCGCCCGCCACGGCCTGGCGCGCCAGGAACAGGGCGGTGGAGCCACTGGAGCAGTTATTATTGACGTTAATCACCGGAAGCGCCGTTTCGCCAACCCGGTACAGCGCACACTGACCACAGGTACTGTCACCATAGACATAGCTGGCATAGGCCTGCTGTACATCCCGATATTCAATGCCGGCATCCTCAAGGGCAAGACGCACCGATTTTTCGGCCATCACATCGTAGTTCTCGCTACTGCCGGGTTTGGCGAATTTGACCATTCCGACACCGGCGACCAGGGTTGTTACACTCATGGTGACTCCACTATTCAATTTGTCTTGCCTGATTGTGATTACTGTCCGACGGGCACCCACCGTCGGAAACGACGAAATTCATCGGCCATCACCCCGCCCCCCCTGTCCTAATCGTCGGAATCGACGAACAGCTCAGATAGACAGCCAACTAGACTAAAGCCATCAATGCCCCGTATCAAAAACTAAAAATGACAGGTCATAAAACGTGAAATCAGAAAACACGCTATTTGCAAGCAACACACTGCGCGTTGTCACTCTTGAAGAAAACATTGCAGAACTGGTCCTCGACAACATCAGCGACCCAGTGAACACCATGAGCGAGGCGTTTCGCGACGACTTGCAGGCTGCCGTTGAGGCTCTCTCCGAACACTCCCCCCGCGGCCTGATTATCAGCAGCGCCAAGGCCGGCTTTCTCGCAGGCGCCAATATCAGCGCCCTGGAAGCCCTGCTCAAGCAGGGGCAGGAAGCGCAAATTGCCTTTTGCAACAGCACAGCACAGGTACTTAACGCGCTAGAGGACCTGCCCTTCCCCAGCGTAACCATGATCAATGGTTTTGCGCTTGGCGGTGGCCTGGAAATGGCGCTCAGCTCCGACTACCGTGTCGCCACTGAAACCGCCCTACTGGGCTTTCCCGAAGTGGGGCTCGGCGTAATGCCCGGTGTTGGCGGCACCGTCAAGGCACCCCGCCTTGCCGGTTTTGCCACGGCACTGGAATGGCTTAGCAGCGGACGCCAATACAAAGCTAAAACCCTTGCTGACAACCAGATACTGGACGAGGTTTGCACAGACTCTGAGCTTCGGGGTCGCGCCACGGCTTTACTCAACAGGGCCATCGCAGGAGAACTGGACTGGCAGGCCCGCCGCGGTCAGCGCAAGTCCGGATTCAGCCTGGACGACGCCGCCCTCACCCAGGCCAAAGCGCAATTTGAGCGCAATGCCGATCACTACCCCGCCGCCCTGGAAATCTGCCAACTGTTGGAACTCTGCGCGCCGCTGGACCGGGACGCCGCACTAATTGAAGAAGCCAAATCCTTTTCCCGATTGGCCAATTCTACGACTGCCGCAGCCTTGGTCACTGTCTTTCAGGCCCAGCAATCGCTGAAGAAGAAAAACAAGGCCTATGCCCAAAAAATCAATATTCAACGAGCCGGCGTACTTGGCGCCGGCATTATGGGCGGCGGCATTGCCTTTACCACCGCCCAGCGCGGCACGCCGGTCATCATGAAAGATATCGCCCCCGAGGCGATTGAACTCGGCCTTGGCGAAGCTAAGAAACTGCTGAAAAAACCGGTCTCTCAGGGACGCATCACCCAGGAACAGGCCGATGCCGTGATGGCATCGATTCAGGGGCAGCTGGACTACAGTGAGTTTGACAGCCTCGACATTATTGTCGAAGCCGTGGTGGAAAAACTGGAAATCAAGCAAGCCGTGCTGGCCGAAGTCGAAAGCGCGACCCGGACTGATGCCGTGCTCGCCTCCAACACCTCATCGCTAACCATTGCCGATATCGCCAGGGGCCTTGCCCGCCCAGAAAACCTGACCGGTATGCACTTCTTTAATCCGGTGCATATGATGCCACTGGTGGAAGTGGTGAAAGGCCCGCAAAGCTCGGATGAGGCCGTAGCAAAAACCATTGCCTACGCCTTGAAAATGGGCAAAACCCCGCTACTTGTCAAAGACTGCTCGGGCTTTCTCATCAACCGTATTCTCGGCGCTTACTTCACCGCCTTTAACCTGCTGGTACGCGACGGCGTCGACTTTGCCCGTATCGACACAGTCATGACCCGCTGGGGCCTGCCAATGGGCCCCGCTTACCTACTGGATGTCGCCGGGCTCGACACCCTGGACAAGGCAATGCGCATTCTCGGCAAGGCCTATCCCGCGGTCATGGCCACCGATTTTGAAACCGCGATTGAAAAGCTCGCCGCCGAAGGTCGCTACGGCCAGAAAACCGGCTGCGGTTTTTATCGATACCGGCCCGATGAAAAAGGCCGCCCACTGCGCGACACCGACCCCGAAGCCTACGCGCTGCTGGCCGCTGTACAGTCCGATAACAGCACCGACATCAGCGACAGGGAGATCGAACAGCGCATGCTGCTGGCCATGGTACTGGAAGCCAGCCGCTGCCTGACGGAAGGGATTGGGGAGTGCGCCAGCGACATCGATACCGGTATGCGTCTGGGTACCGGCTTTCCCCCCTTTTTCTGCGGTCCGCTGTGGTACGCGGACCACATTGGCCTGAAGGCCCTGCTTGAGCAATGTGGCCAATACTCACACCTTGGCAGCCTGTACACCCCCGACCCGGGCCTGGCCGACAAGGCCGGCTCCGGCGGGACGTTTTACTGAGTTCCCGGACAGCTCCGGGATTAAGGTCCACACATCACGGTCTATGAGCTTTGCGCCCTTTTAAGGGCGCTTTTTTCGTTACCGCCAGCACACCGCTGAACCGTCTGCGAGGCAACACCATGGAAAACGCTACCGATACCCACCGCCGGCAAGCCCAGGCCAAACCCGACACCCAGTCCCCCGAAATCCCGACTCTCAGCCCAGACCTGGAAGGCGAGATCAAACGCGTGTTTGGCATACAGTCCAATACCGCCATCGCGCTTCGCCAGTCCACGGTCGAGCAGCGCCTGGAAAAACTTGAACGCCTGCGCGGTGCGATTCTCCGCCACCAACAGGACATCGTGGCGGCGGCGGAGCACGACTTTGGCCGCACACCCGCGGAAGCGGAGTTCACGGAAATGATGCCGGTGCTGATGGAGATCGCGGATCACCGCAAGCACCTGCGCAAGTGGCTCAAACCCAAACCCGCCAAATTCTCCGCCTTTATGTTCGGCACCAGTTCCGAGACCAGGTTCGAGCCCCGGGGCCGCTGCCTGATCATCGCCCCCTGGAATTACCCCGTGACCCTGGCCTTGGGGCCCCTGGTGCCGGCCATTGCCTGCGGCAATACGGTGATAATTAAAACCTCGGAAATGGCGCCGCATTTCTCCCGGGTACTGGTCAGCATCGTTCGCGAGTGTTTTGACGAATCGGAAATAGCGATTTTTGAAGGCGATGTCTCGGTCGCCACCACACTACTCAACCTTCCCTTCGATCATATGTTTTTTACTGGCGCGCCCAATATCGGCAAGGTTGTTATGGCCGCAGCAGCGAAACATCTGAGCAGCGTCACGCTGGAACTGGGCGGCAAATCGCCCGTTATTGTCGATGAAAGCGCCGACATTGAACGGGCGGCAAAAACCATTGCCTGGGGCAAGTACGTGAACAACGGGCAAACCTGCATTGCCCCCGACCACATCCTGGTTCACAACAGCGTCAAGGACGAATTTATAAAGGCCCTCAGTCAGGCCATGAATCAGTGGTATGGCGAGGGAGATACCGCAAAATCCAGCCAGTTGGCACGGATTATCAACGAGCGCCATACCCAGCGTGTGATTGGCTTGCTAGACGACGCCAAAGCCAAGGGAAGCAGAATTCTCTGTGGCGGTGCCGTCGACGCGCAGCAGCGCTTTGTTTCCCCTACTCTGCTGACAGATATTCCCGCCGATGCAAAAATTATGGAAGAGGAAATCTTTGGCCCTCTGCTCCCGGTAATGGGGTTTGACGATCTCGACACTCTGATCGGCGGCCTGAACCAGAAGCCCAAACCGCTTGCCATCTATATCTGGTCCCGAGACGAAACCCGGGTGGAAAAAATCATCCGGCAAACCAGCGCCGGCGGCACCTGTGTCAACCATGTAATGGCCCACTTTCTCAACCAGAATATTCCCTTTGGCGGCGTGAACAATTCGGGCATCGGCAGTTATCACGGTGAATGGGGCATCCGCGCCTTTTCACACGAACGGGCGATACTGAAAACCCGGATTTTCACGGCGAGCATTTTCTTTCCCCATCGCGCTGAAAAAATGCGCAAGCCACTGCAATGGATTATGAAAAAGCTTTAGCCACATTTGATATTCCCCAGGGGTATCTGGCACGCCGCAATCGGCTGAACAAGCTGGAAGCAGGCATGAAATCCGCTCTCACCTACCGGGAATGGCGGATGCTTGCCTGCCAGTATGATGAACTGTCCGGGGCGGAGTTCTGGAAACTTGATGCCAGTGACGCCGCCTACGATGTGGCCCAGATAGCGATCAGGCACGAGCGACTGAAATCCTGCGTGGACAACGAGGACCACCGGGAGATTCTTTACGCCCTCAACGAAGGTATTCACGGCAACCTCGGGGGCATCGCCCAGAACCGCCTGTACCGACGCGCGAAACTGGGTACAAAGTCGCTCATCGAAAGCTACATTGCCCTCGTTTGCGAGGCCATCCGCCTGGTAGCCGCCGCACCGGACAGCGCGATAAGCACCGCCGATAAACTGAACTTCCTCCAGCGTGCCAAGGTTTGCTTTGGTCAATCGGCATTGATGTTAAGCGGCGGAGCGGGAATGGTCTATTTTCATCACGGTGTTGCTCAGGCACTGATCGATCTCGACCTGCTTCCAGACGTACTGTCAGGATCGAGTTCAGGTGCGTGGATCTGTGGACAAATCGGTACGATGACCGATGCGGAGCTGCGGAGCCACTTCAAAAACCACCGCTACGACATTGCCA
Source organism: Spongiibacteraceae bacterium (assembly GCA_041546665.1). GTDB lineage: Bacteria > Pseudomonadota > Gammaproteobacteria > Pseudomonadales > Spongiibacteraceae > Spongiibacter. The sequence continues at coordinate 7,883 of JBFEVY010000104.1, forward strand.
ACGCCCCAGAGCGTATCAGCGACCTGCTCCTGCTGTTAGCGGGCAAGTCATCAATGGATAAAAGCAAGGAATCCTTTCTGGACACCCTCGACTCTAAACAAACCTTCCGGGAGTCCTTTGAGCACACTGGCCGGCATATCAATATTTCGGTATCACCCACAGAAAAGTATCAGTCCGCACGACTGCTTAATGCCTTTACCGCCCCTGACGTCACCCTGCGCTCCGCGATCAGCGCGTCCTGTGCCCTACCGGGCCTGCCCCCTTCAGTTCAGCTGGAAACAAAGGATTCACACGGCAGGCTTAAACCATATCTGCCTGGCCGATTCTGGGTGGACGGCTCGATGTCGGATGACCTGCCGTTTAAACGGGTGTCGCGAATGTACGGGGTAAACCACTTCCTGGTCATAATCCCTTCGCCTTACCACTGATTGCCTCCCATGACAGTTCCGATCGGGGGAGCCTGTTCTCCTCCGCTCGGACCCTGACCCTGGCCGCCGTGAATGAAGGGCTTAAAAGTGCACGACGCTGGACTTATCCTATTGCCCCGCGCAAGTCCGACTTTATATTCGGCGGTATTCACCAGATACTGAAGCAGCAGTACCTCGGTGATATCAACTTTGTACTCAAACCCCGACATATCCGCCCCCTGTCGCTGATGTTCAGCTATTCGGGGGAGCAGGAAATCGACAAGCTGATTCTGGAAGGAGAAAAGGCGGTCTGGGAGAATGCGTCTAGAATAGAAAATTCAGTGAAAATTGGCCGCACGATAAAAAAATCACTTGCCATGTATGAGACGTGAATCCAGGGCCTGTACACGCCGCTAATTAACTTCTATACCAGGATCACAGTACAGTAAAAAATTTAGCAAGCGAATGTCCGAAAAATCGTAAAAGATCAAATTCATTATAGGTAGAATCAAAGAGCGCCCCCACGTTGTAAATTTCCACGCAAACCTATTATCCAAGCCGGGACTGTTGTCAGTAATAATCCTATCGACGATCAATGCGAAATAATTAAACAGCAAAGAACTTAAAATTGATATCTAGCTTATCTAATAGAAAAAAATTGTGCGCAAGCCTTTCAGAGGTTGGAAAAGTCCCTCAACCTCGTTACGTTTTCTTTAGATTTCCCAGCGCCATTCCCTAACACACAAGCGATTAATTTTCGGAGGAAAAATCGCCGCCACACCGAGATCAAAGCCAAACTAGCGAGTTTCATCACCTTCTATAGACTTTATCCACGACCACCTGCGCGCCTTCCCTGCAGCATCTCTCTCAGAGATTAACGCGCACACTAACACTATGCCTGCGGTCAAATTATTTAGGCAAACCTCGCCATTAGCAGCCACGCACCGCGACATAAATTTTGAGATTAAGTACTTGAGAGTTAGACATTTTCACGCTGCCACGCAAAGCAGGCAGCAGATTTTCCGGCACGAAACGTCTATACGCCAGTTGTAACAAAAAAAGGGGAGCGCTAACTCCCCAACTAATCATCTAAAAACGGCTACATGGCGGAATACTAAAGATTAATAGCTTTACAAACCTTCGAGGACAGGCAGCGACGTCACTCCCAACAAGATGTCAGCGATAGGAAGATCACCAACAACGGGAAGACCGTCACTCAACAAGAGAATTCCGTCAAGTCCACCAGCTAGAACCACACCACTAACAAGGGGTGCTCCAACGCCTATCAGCCCGGATAGAGAGTTCGGCAAATCGAGCACAGTTGAAACCAATGCTTGATCTGTAACCATTGGCGGCAATGTAGCATCCAAAGTTACAGTAACAGTATCTAGCAAGCCCAATACGGGAGACGCTAGAGACAACAACTGAACAGTTGCTGTGTCCAACGAAGGACCTTGTTGCGCATGGGCTACCCCGGCGGTAAAAACCATCAACACTGATAAAGCAATGTATTTATAAATATTCATAGCAACTATATCTCCCTCTGAATTTACTTAGGTTTATTGTTTAAAACTCGTAATTTAACCTTAGCCCCACTACTCTTGGCGCCGCATAGTTGAAGTTATCACCAAAATCGTTCGGGAACGCACCCTGACTATAAACAGTATCTGTCAGGTTCTTCCCGTAAAGAGTCAAACGTAGAGATTCAGGCTCATAGTAATAGCTTATTCTGGCTCCCCACTTCTCATAAGCCTCTTGTTCACTTCGCTCAATATTTGAGGACTCATAAAAGAACCCGGAATTGTAATAATAATCTAACGCCATTTCAATGTCGCTATCACCGAAATAGAATGTTTTCGATATCGTCGCCGTTGCGGTTAGCTCAGGGGAACGAACAATATTATTACCACTGTAGTCATTTCCCCGAGTGAATGCCCCAGAATTCCCTACATAGCCAGCTGCGTCTGGATAGTCCGCGTACTTAGCATCCAAAAACGCGCCGCCACCAGTCAACACAAGATCATTCACCAAAGACGGAAATAGAAGCCATGTCAAATCGAAATCAAACCCTCTAATTTCGGCAAGCTCGGCATTTTCAAAAGTAGCTACC
>JBFEVY010000291.1:0-4661 GCA_041546665.1 Spongiibacteraceae bacterium
ACTTTTTGGTAAGGCAAAATGACTGGCTTGCGCGTTGGATAAAGCGTGGCGGCTAGACTACCGCCAGGTCCTATAGCTCTGGTTGACCCTCGCAGGTTTTTACGCCCTCGGGAATCTGAAACCAGTCCTGCTTTTCACTGACCCAGATATGCAATTCCGGTTGAATAAGCCGGGTATCCGTCAGGTTTGCCGGCTTTAGTTTAATCATCTCCGGCTTGTCCGGATTAAAATGAAAAATCCGGTTGCCACAGCTCGGACAAAATTTGGCAAAATTCTTGTTGCCACTCTCTGCGTAGCGCTGCCATTCCCGCAGTTCACCGCTAAAGAGCACACTGTCTGTCGCGACCAGAGCAGTGATACTGAAAGCGCTGGTTGAGAGCTTTTGGCATTCTTTGCAGTGACAGGCCAGTATCATTTTGGGTGGAGCCAGCAATTGGTAAGTCACATTGCCGCACTGGCAGGAACCGCTGATAGGGTAGGTCACCTCTGCGCTCATTTCGTATCCCCTTTTGTCGGCCGGGCTTTATCGATTATTGCCAAAGCCTACGCGCTATTGCCGCTATTTCGCCAGATCTTTTAAACGCTTTTTTTCTGCCCGCCTTCTCGCAAAAAAATCCTGAATCAGCTGGGTCGCTTCGTCGGCCAGCACGCCGCCTTGCCAGGTCACGCGGTGATTCAATTGCTCCTGCTCGAACAGTTTTATATGACTGCACACCGCGCCGGCCTTGGGTTCGGCTGCGGCAAAGACCACACGTTGGATCCGGGCGTGAACAATGGCGCCGGCGCACATCGCACAGGGTTCTATCGTCACATACAGACTGGCACCTGGCAGGCGGTAGTTGTGAACACGGGCCGCAGCGTCGCGCAGCGCAAGTATCTCCGCATGCGCGGTGGGATCGTGGCTTGTAATAGGTTGATTGAAACCTTCGCCAACAATTTCACCATTGGCGACAACCACGGCACCGACCGGAACTTCATCTACCGCTGCTGCCTGACTGGCCAACGCCAACGCGTGGCGCATCCAGTACTGATCGGTGTCTGTTTCGGTCGTCATTGCTCGTCTCAAATGTGTTCATACCGCCCCAATGCGGCAGCCGATATGCGGGTGCTTAGCCCTCGGCGGCGATTGGGGTTACCTTGCTTTCTGCACCGGGATAGAGGTCTTCAAGTGCCTCGACCTTGCCTTTACAAGCCAGGGCAACGGCGTCTTTATTTTTGGCCAGCAAAATCCCAAAGTCTTCGGCTAGCGCTTCGTCAACGCTGGGGATGTGTTGTTGCAGAAGTAGCGTGAAGCCCTCGGCAAGTTCCAGCATCTTGTCGTACGCGTCGGCGTCCTTCTTACTGTCAAACATTGTGTTGTCCCTGTCGCACATCCACTTGGCCACTACCGCCATGATTCACCTCATTGCGTGTTGAATTGCCAATACTGTATATAGATACAGTTTTTTATGCAAGGTCTTCGGCGCTTAAAGCGCGTCAAATCCGCGGGTCAATTCCGCAGGGAGATAGTCAACTACGCGGCGGGGCGGGGGGACGCGGTAGCGGTTCAGCTCATCCCAGGTGAGTAACGAATAATAGTTGCGGATATTTTCGACGTAGCGAACGGGTTCATCGCCCCGGGCATAACCGTGGCGCGTTTGCTTGTACCATTTGCGTTGGCGCAGAAGAGGTAAATTGACTTTCACGTCTTTCCACTGATTCGGGTCGCCGCCATTTTTTTGCGTCAATACCCGCGCATCCTCAAGGTGGCCCAGGCCGATATTGTAGGCTGCCAGGGCAAACCAGCTTCGGTCCGGCGGCTGAATATTGACGGGCAGGCGGTTGTAGAGCTGTTTGTAGTAGCGGACGCCTCCCCGCAGGCTTTGCAGGGGATCGAGACGGTTCTTAACGCCAAGCTCCTTGGCGGTGGGGCGGGTCAGCATCATCATACCGCGCACCCCGGTGGGGGATTTTGCGCTGGGGTTCCAGTGCGACTCCTGATAGCTGATGGCAGCGAGCAAACGCCAGTCCACGTCGTATTCTATCGCGACCTGTTCAATCAAACCCTTGTATTTGGGCAGGCGTTTTTCCTTCAGATCAAGAAAGGTGTGGCTGCTGATAAAGGAGAGCTTCTCGTTGAGGGTAAAGAAGCGGTCTTTGAGATTCGCAAGTTTGCCGTTTTCTTTGATACTGGTGAAATAAACCTGCATCTCGGCGAGGAGCGAGTAGTGCTTCTGGCTTGCCGCAACCGCCCAGGCAATGCGGCCGGGTTTGCCTGCTGCCAGAGTAATGCGAAACTCCGGGTAAAAGGCGCGATTGGCGTAGAATTCGTTTGAATCGACGATTGTTAGATCAATCTGGTTGTTGGCTAACATTTCCAGTAGGTCGACGGGTTCCTGGTCGCGGCTTTCAGTCCAGCTCAGGTCGGGGTGGGTCTGCTGCAGGTCTTGAAGAATTTCCGAGTGGGAGCTGCTACCGATCACTCGGATACGTTTGCCAATCATATCGTCAACACGATCAACGGATGGCGTGTACTCGCGGTTGTAAATAAAGAATTGTTTGATGTCCATGTAGCTGGGGCCGAACATCAGGTATTTCTGGCGACTTTCGGTAATCGTCAGCCCCGCCGCAGCGATATCGCCGCGGCCCTCCTTAAGCCCTTGAAAGATGTCTTCCATACCGACAACGGGGATGATTTCCAGTTTCACCCCCAGCTGGTCGGCAAAACCCTTTACCAGGTGGTATTCAAAGCCCGTCGGTCGGCCCTGGCTTTCGTAATAGGTTGTCGCACCATTGCGGGTAAGCACGCGCAGTGTGCCGCGCTCGCGAATTTCCTCCAGGCTGTCGGGAGGATGGCTACAGCGTGAAAACAGCAGTGCAAGCAGGACGGCCAGCGCAACTCGCTGAAACAGGTGCGCGGCTGACATTGGCTTACATTTTCTTTCGAATTTTCTTAAGTTTCGCACTTAAGCCATGAAAAAACTTGTGTTTTTTGTTTGCACCTTCACCAGTCAAGAAGTTGATCTGTATGGACTGCCTGACCCCGTCAAAGGGCAGGTAGCCATGCCAACCGTTGTCGGTGACCTTGAAGGCGAGCAGCGCGCCAGGGCCGGGTTCAATTTCAGCGGCATAGTCATTGATGTCGGTTTTGCTTCTCAGTACCCGCAGTCGACCGGTGTCGGCGGTCCACTCGTGATTCAGGTAGATCAAAATGGTAAGCACTTTGGTCTTGGAATCTGAGTGGATGCGGCCGTCTTTCTGCCGCGAGTGGCCCCGCAGGGTGATCATCATGGGGAGATCCATGACGTCGACGTCAAATTTGTCGCAAAGAATACGGCGGAATTCGGGGGTGTCCAGGGCATCGGTCAGTGCCTTGAATTGGGGCCCAACCGCAGCATCTTCGAGGTTGTAGCTGCCGCCGTCGGCGAGCTGCGGAAAATCATCGATGATTGCACTGACCGCTGCGTCATTGATCGACTTCGGCACAGTGAAGTAGGGATAGGGATCGAGATTAACTTTAGCAGAGCGAAGGGCTTCTAGGTTGATTATCTGACTCATCGGGTACAACAGCTCTCATCGAAAAAGTGGCCAGCATTACCAAACTGATAAGCTGTTGGATCATTGTAGCCAGCATGGCAACAGCGCGCTAGATCATGGCTTATCGCTTTTTGGGCAGAAGTTCAGAAAATCCCCCGTTAAAACCGCGAATATCGATAAAAATTCCGATACAAATCCGCTACAATGCCGGCCTTTCCCGTTCGTGATCGAGGTTGTTGCCCCGCATGCTTATCCTTCCCGGTGCCCAGGCGTTATCTGATTTTCGTGTCGACAAGCTGGTTTCCACTCTTAAAAGCCAGGTTCCGGCGCTGGAGGGGCTCTCAGCTCGCTTTATCCACCTGGCGGAATGCCGCTCTGCACTGAGCGAGGAACAACAGCAGGTCCTTGAGCAACTCCTGCAGTACGGCCCAAGTGGCAGTGTTGATGAACGCGAGGGTATGCCCGTTTTTGTGGTTCCGCGTCCCGGCACCATTTCTCCCTGGTCAAGTAAAGCAACGGATATCGCACACAACTGTGGTTTAACCGACATCGTTCGCCTGGAGCGAGGGGTGCTCTATCAGGTTTTCAGTAACGCAGCACTCAGCGCCGCAGAACAGGCCATTGTTAAGTCAGCGCTGCACGACCGTATGGTCGAGGCCGTGTTTGATAGCGTGGAGCAGGGTGAGGTCTTGTTCAGGCACCAACAACCCGCGCCAATGCGTAGCGTCGATGTGCTTGCCGGCGGTGCAGAGGCGCTCAGCGCGGCCAACGTCGAGTTCGGTTTGGCATTAGCTGAGGATGAGATTGATTATCTGGTCGACAGTTTTGTTCAACTCGGCCGCAATCCCAACGATATCGAGCTGATGATGTTCGCCCAGGCGAACTCTGAACACTGCCGCCACAAGATATTTAACGCCAGCTGGACAATCGATGGCGAAGATCAGCCCCTGTCGCTGTTCAAAATGATCAAGAACACCTATGAGCAGGGCGGTGACGGAGTACTGAGCGCATATTCAGACAACGCCGCAGTCGTAGAGGGGCCGCTTGGCGAGCGCTTTTACCCGGTTCCCGGGTCAGCGGAATACCAAAAGTCTTCCGAGAACATCAATATCCTGATGAAGGTTGAGACCCACAATCACCCGACT
>JBFEVY010000206.1:0-6639 GCA_041546665.1 Spongiibacteraceae bacterium
AGCCGGAAGCGCGTGATGCCGAGCCCCAGGCCAATGTACAGGAACAGGAAAAACAGGAAGCTGTAACCCTGTAACTGGCCGGTTTGGATGCCCAGTAGTTGCGGTAAAAATATCAGGGCGGAGAAGGCTGTACTGGTGACCACCCAGGAAAGCAGAAACCATTGCAGCGCTGCCCGTCCCAGCGGATCGCCCCGGGTGTTGCGCCACTGGATATAGCTCAGCACAAAGCTGGCTAACAGGGCGAGGAGTACGGGTAATCTTCTTGCCACCATCATCGACTCGATGGCGCCGAGCTCCTGAAGGGCAAACCAGAGTAACGCAATCAAAAGCACGGCGGGCGGCAGCCAGTGTGAGCCCAGCTTTTTGGGGTAGTGCCACAGCACGCAGATCAGGGTGGCGGCAAAAAGTATGCCCCCCAGAAAGTTCAAGTCACTAAGGGCTCTCAGTAACATGCCGTCCATGGCCAGTTCCCGGGTACTGTAAATGGCGGCCAAACTGGCAAAAAGCAGCGTGCAGCCGCCGCTCAAGGTGAGGTAGCGGGCGCTGGCTTCCCGGGGACGCAATGCGCCAACGGTAGCCGAGATCAGCCAGGCCGAGAGCCCGACAAAAATCTGTCCCCAACACGCCGGTGGTAGGTCGCTGAGCGGCCGTCGGGGCTGGTATCCGATTTCGTGTCGGGCGCCGGTTTCGTCAACGAGTTCCAGGTCGGTGGCAGAGAGCAGGGCGCTGAGTCGGGTTTGTCGCTCGACAAAATTGGCGTAGGTGGTGAAGTCCGGCAGGTTGCCGTCAGGTTCCTCAGTAAAATCAATGGGCTCAAGGGTGAAGGTAGTGCCGTTGCGGCTGAGTGAGGTAATGCGGGTACCGGGTGGGAGTTCGGAGTCTAATGGCGAATTGACCAATACGGCGGCGTCGTCTTGCCAGCGCAAGTCGAGATTGTGCCAGGGTTGTTGCCAGGCCAGCCATACGCAGCAGGCTGAAAACAACAGGCCGACAAGCACTGCGGCGCTCAAATAAACAAAAGGTGAAAGGCGTAATCGTTTCAAGGAAATGTCCGTTACTCATCACATTGCACCCCCGTAAATACGGGGGTGTCATTGGCGGCGACTTGCAGGCAGCATGGCAGAAGATCATAGCATGAGTCGAAAATCTGCCCCTATCATTACCCCTGAACCTGGGACAAATTAGTGTGATCACGCCCTGCCAACTCTGATAAATTTGGTGCTGTCTCAGGCTATACATGTGGCTGGTTGGGCTGGGCCGGTGCGTGACCGAATAAATGAGTGGAACCGGAAATCAATGGAATCGATTTTAATAGTTGAAGATATTCCCGAGGTGCGCCATTGGCTTGGTGGGGTCGCTGATGCGGTATTTGGTACAGGGCAGGTGCATTTGACTGATAGCGTTGCGGGGGCCCGAGCCTTGATGGAGCGCATCGTACCCGATTTGGCGCTCGTGGATATCGGCCTGCCCGATGGCTGCGGTATTGATATTGTCCGCGAGCTGAAGCAGCTGTCGTCAGCCTGTGTATGTGTTGTAACAACAATCTATGACGACTCAGAGCATTTATTCACGGCCCTGAAGGCGGGGGCGGATGGCTACGTATTAAAAGATGAGCCAGAGGAAAATTTTCGCGCTCGGCTGAAGGGCATACTGTCGGGTCAGCCTCCCTTGTCTCCCAGCATCGCCCGCCGAATGCTGAGTTATTTCAGGCCGAGTGAGGCTCCCGGTGTGCATCTTACTGACCGGGAAAAGGAAGTGCTCAGTTTGATCGCGCGGGGATATAGCGTTAAGCACTGTGCCGATATGCTAAACCTGAGCCACTATACCGTTGCGGATTATGTGAAGGCGCTTTATCAAAAGTTACAGGTGAATTCCCGGGCGGAAGCCACCTTGAAGGCCATCGACATGGGGCTGGTAAAGCCTGACGTATAGCGGGCAAAGGTGTCTTCTCCCGGTTTTGCGAACGGAGTCGAAGCATACCGACGTTAATCTTTGGTTTCATTGCTCCCTTCGGCTTTGACTTTTTGGGACAATGCGGTTGAATTTCAAGGCGGAGCAGGACGCTCGCGGTTTGGGTCTCCTCTTTCGTGTGGGTTGGAATACAGTGATCAATTATCTTGTGGCGCGGCGCAGTCAGTTGTGGCGCTATGTCGGTTTCTCTGTCATGTGCGGCGTGCATGTTTTCGCCTGGGGCGAAGCCGCTGCGGCGTTACCTGATTCCTACGAAGAAATTATTGTCACCGCCCAAAAGCGCAGTCAGAGCGTTGACGAAGTGCCGATTGCAATCAGTGTTTTTAGCGGTGAGCAGTTGCGCGCATTGGGCGTATCGGATACGCGTCAGTTGGGTAGCCTGGTGCCGGGCTTTACGGTGTCAGACAGCGGCTTCAATACCCCGGTTTTTACCCTGCGGGGGGTGGGCTTTAACGATACGACCTATACCGCCAGTTCTACGGTAGGTGTCTATCAGGATGAATTTAGTCTGCCGTTCTCCATTATGACCAAGGGGCTGGCGCTTGACCTGGATCGCGTCGAAGTCTTGAAGGGCCCCCAGGGCATTTTTTACGGCCGCAACACCACGGGCGGCGCGGTGAACTTTATCGCCAATGCGCCAACTGATGAGGCCGAGGCGAGCGTTCAGCTCGGGCTGGGGCGGTTTCGGCAGAGTGATGTCAGCGCGTTAGTGAGTGGTCGGCTGGGTGAGAATACTCGGGGAAGGTTGGCGCTGCGCGATCGCCGTTCGCAACAGGGCTGGCAGTACAGCAATACCCGTCCCGGGGATACGCTGGGGAGGGAGGATCGACAGGCGCTGAGAGCGATTCTGGATTGGCAGGCCGCAGAAACCTTGAGCTTTCAGTTTGCATTGAATGCTTGGTCTGATCGCAGCGAGCCCCAGGCAGCGCAGGTGATTTACTACGATCCGCAGTTGGTGGGTGCGCCGCCCCAGCGTGCAGAAACCTACCCCTTTGTTGATCCCGATACCGACGATAATCGCGTGGCGGACTGGCCGGCGGAAAATGGTGAACCGTTTGCCGAGTGGCAGCTGGATGACCACTTTCGTATGGGATCAATCCGCTTGGAATGGCAGCTGGCTGAAAATGTGCTCCTGACGAGTTTGCTGAGCCACATTAAAATGGAATCGCTGAACTCCAAAATCGCGCAGACCGGTTTTGACTTCGATAATTCTGAGCAAAACATTTCGGCGCAGATCAAAACCACAGCCTGGGAGACCCGCTTGTCCGGTGAGCTGAATGATGACGCGGTAAACTGGATGGTGGGATTGAACTACAGTCGCGACAGTGGTCACGAGTATCACAGCCAGTTTATCGGTTACCAGAGCGCGGCGCTGGCAAGTCCGGATACCGGCGGGCGTTCGCTCTCCGATAAAATCTTTTTTACCGGCGATAATCGCATCACTCAGCTTGCCGGGTTTTTTAACCTGCAGTGGTACTTTGCTCCGGACTTTTCGCTCTCTGTCGGCGCGCGCCAAACTCGACAGGAGCAGCAATACGCCGGTTGCTCGGGGGATGCTCCCGACGCACAGCCCCTGGCGCCTGGACAACCGACCTTTGGTCAGGCGATTTTTCCTACTGTGAGTCAGGCAACCGCTGCCGCTTATGAAGAACGTACTGGCGAAGCGGGAGACCCGCAGTACAGCTATACCCCCGGCGAATGTATGACGGTCGCGGAAAATGGCAGTTTTGATCGCTATAGTGATGTTCTTGATGAGGAAAATACCGCTTTTCGTGCGGCGGTAGATTGGCAGCCGAGCGAGGGCAGGCTTTGGTATTTGTCTGTCGGGCAGGGCTACAAGGCCGGTAGCTATCCGGTACTGACCGCGGCGAGTCAGGCTCAGCTGGAGCCGGTTACCCAGGAAAAAGTCGTCGCGCTGGAGCTGGGCACAAAACAGGAATACTTCTCCGGGCAGTTGAGGCAGCAGTTTGCGGTCTACGACTACCGTTACACCGACAAACAATTACTGGCAAAAACCTTTGATCCCATTTTCGGTCCCCTGCCGGTATTGCAGAATGTTCCGGAGTCGGAGGTCAAGGGCGGGGAGCTCGGGCTGCAATATCTCCCGGCGCAGCTGTCGGGTCTGGCGCTTTCGTTCTCCCTGGCTTATGTCGATACCAAGGTGGTGCGCTACCGCGGCTACAACACCGATGGCAGTGATCCCGATTTTGATTACGCTGGTCGCCGTTTTAATTTTGCCCCGCTGTGGGAATATCAACTTACGGGTGCGTATCAGTGGCAGTTGGAAAGTGGTTTGCAGGTGTTTGCCGCCGTGGACTACAGTTTTACTGATGAAACCAATTCGACTCTGGATGGTAATCCCAAATACCGCCACGACGATGCCGGGTTGTGGGGTGGTCGTATTGCGCTTTCTCCCTCGGGCAGGAAATGGGAGCTAACACTCTATGCGCGCAATATCACCGATGAATTCACCACAGTTTCGGTGTTTAAAAATGGCGACGGAATCTCGCGGATGACTGGCCGACCGCGAAACTACGGCTTGAGCCTGGCCTACCATTTTTTGTAAGGCGCCGGCCTTGATTGTCATTGTTCACCCCTGATCAAGGGGGTGTTGGGCCCGCCAGGCGCATTGTTATGCTGCGGCAATTCCTTTCCGTAGTGGGTTTGCTGCCATGAAAAATATCGCTGTACTGCTAGTACTCTCCTTATCTCTGTTCGGTTGTGCCGGGATTGCGACCAAGCAGGCCGAGCCTGTTGTGACGGATAACGCCGAGGCCTTTTCCGGCAAAAACCGAGTGATTCTGGGTGATTTCAGGGTCAGTTTTGTCACCTTTGACAAGAGTTCCGCGAAGGCCGAAAGTCCGATGTTCAGCTCCGAGCGCGGTTACGCGAAATCGACTTTGCGTGCCAAATTAACCGGGGTGCCGGACAGTGTTATGCAGCAGCTGACCGATGCGGCGTATCGGGATTTTGAAGCCAAGCTGAAGGCCAGTGGCTATACGCTGGTAGATGGTCGTGCCCTTGCTGATAGCGCCGACTGGCAGAAAATGGATAAGGAAACCAGTCCGGTGAAGACGACGTCGTCTTTCAAGGCCTGGACGGGTGGCAGCCGCGAGACCGCGACCTTTGCGCCCAGCGGTATGACCCTGGTGGAAAGAGGGGCCAACGGTATCATGCCTTACCACGCTTATGTCGCAGCGGATAAGCTGGGTACGCCGATTCTCAGCGTGAACTATCTTGTACATTTTGTGTATTTCGGCAGCGAGACCGATTACCAGTCCAATGTCGCTTACGACTATAAGGGCGCGGAATATTCTGCGGAGGTATCTGCGGGACAGGGGGTTCAGGTTGTACCCGGTTCGGGCATCGAGTTTATGAGCGGCGCGGCGGGTACCTTCAATAACCCCAATGGCAGGGTCACTGTGGGCACACCGGTGGTGGTTCCCGGCCCGTTCGGACGCAGTGAGGACGCGACCAGCGGCATGCAGAAAGCGGCGAATGCGTTTTCATCGGTGTTGGGTATGGTCAGTGGCAGCGCATCGTCCGCCAAGGAAATCAATATCAAGGCCGATCCGGATGTTTACGCGGCGAATGCCAAAAAGGCCTTGCTGAGCGCAAACGAGCGTCTGGTTAGCGCCCTGGCCGCGGCGAAATAAGCTGCCTGGTCTATCCCTTACAGGTCGCCGCGGTACAGCGCGGCTTCCTGCAAATGCTCAATGGCGATATTTCCCGAGTTTTCAAGGTCGGCTATTGTTCGAGCGGTTTTCAGCAGGCGGTGCTGAGCCCGGGCGCTCAGCTTCAACTGATGTTCAAGGCGAGTGAGATAGCTGCGCCCGGCCTTGTCGAGCTGGCAGTATTGATTGACACCGTTGATATCCATCAGAGCATTGCTGCACTGATTGCGCTGGAGCTGAATGTCTCTTGCGCGCTGTACTCGTTCCCGAACCGTTGCGCTGGGCTCTCCGGGTGGGCTGGACTGCAACTCTCCCGGGGCTTGGCGCGGTACGCGCAGGCGCAGGTCAATGCGGTCTAGCAGCGGCCCGGAAATGCGGCTGCGATAGCGCAGAATCTGGTCCGGCGTGCAGCGGCAGGCTTGCTGGCTGTCGCCGTCATAACCACAGGGGCAGGGGTTCATTGCGGTGACGAGTTGGAATCGAGCAGGGAATTGAAGCTGCTGATTTGCCCTCGATATCACCACCTCTCCCGATTCCAGAGGTTCCCGCAGGACTTCGAGTACCTTCCGCGGAAATTCCGACTGGTGAATTCGGTTGAGAAGTTAATAGTTCGGCTAACGTATTCAGAACACGCCTTTCTCTCTCGCTTTTCAGGTTAAAGCAATTTTTTCGGTCGATCAATCGATGGCTGGGAAGTAAGTCTTCAGGACAATTTCAGTGTCTTAGTGCTCTTCCTCGCATGGGAAAATATGGATCGAAACAGCTCTTGTGCTGGATCAATACAACGGTTTTGGGTGGATCAGAACAGCGATTTAGCGTGGATCAGAGCAGCTTTTTGGGGTGGATCGGAACAGTAAATTCCCCGAGATTTCCTTTAAATATAAATTTAATAATACCTTTTAAAGATAATAAGCGGAGGGAGCACGGAAATCGTGTGCTACTTGATGCTGCGTCGTAATGCTGTTGATTTCATTGGGCTACTCATAAGTAGCGG
>JBFEVY010000058.1:0-13900 GCA_041546665.1 Spongiibacteraceae bacterium
GCATTGGGGATGTTCATAGCTCTCTCTAGTCAGGTCGCAGCCATCATTTTACGGATTTAAACCGCTATTCACTACGCAGGCCTTCAAAAATTTCGCGGGCCAGCTTTTCACTGATACCGTCAACCCTGGCCAGGTCGTCGATACTGGCCTGGTAGACGCCCTGCAATCCGCCGAAATGGCGCAGCAGTTCCCGGCGGCGTTTGGTACCCACCCCGGCAATGGACTCCAGGCCGGATTGGGTGCGGGCCTTGCCCCGCCGTGCCTTGTGGCCGGTAATGGCAAAGCGGTGGGATTCATCGCGAATGTGCTGTACCAGGTGCAGCGCCGGGCTGTTGTCCGGCAGGCTGATCTCGGCCTTGTTATCGGCGCGAATCAATATCTCCAGGCCGGCCCGCCGGTCGGCGCCCTTGGCCACGCCAACCATCAGCAAGTCGTCGATGCCCAGCTCCTGCATGACTTCTATAGCCTGATTAAGCTGCCCTTTACCACCGTCGATAAACAGAATATCCGGGCGCGGCACCTCGCCGCTGGCAATGCGCTGGTAGCGCCGGGTCAGGGCCTGGCGCATCGCCGCGTAGTCGTCTCCGGGGGTGATGCCGTCGATATTCATGCGCCGGTATTCGCTTTTGAGCGGGCCGTTGCCATCGAACACCACGCAGGACGCCACGGTCGCCTCACCGCTGCTGTGGCTGATATCAAAACACTCCAGACGCTGGGGCAGTTCTTCCAATTTCAGGGCCTTTTGCAGTGCGCGGTAACGCCCCGCCAGACTCTCTGACGCCGCCAGTCGGTTGCGCAGGTTTTGCTCTGCGGCGGTAATCGCCAGTTGCTGCCACTTGCCGCGGTTGGCCCGCACCTTGTGGGAGATACTCACCTGGCGCCCGGCCTGTTCGCTCAAACTGCCTTCGAGCAAACTCACATCGGGCAGCGATACGTTGACGATAATCTCTCTGGGCAGCTCAACACCGCCACTGCCGCCAATATAGTGTTGGGCGATAAAGGCCTCAATATGGCTCTCGACCCCCTCCCCCAACTGGCTTTTGGGATAATAGCTGCGGCTGCCCAGAATTCGGCCGCCGCGCACATACAATAGCTGGACACAGCACAGGCCGCCGTCGAGCACCCCGGCGATAATGTCGATATCGCCGGATTCGCCCTCAATGCACTGGCTGGCCTGCACCTGTTGGAGAAAGGCGATTCGGTCCCGGCATTCGGCGGCCTTCTCAAACTCCAGTTCCGCCGCCTGCTGTTCCATTTCATCGGCGAGCTGTTTTTGCAGGTCTGCATTTTTGCCCTGCAAGAACAGCGCGGTATGCTGCACATCCCTGGCGTACTCTTCATCGCTCACCAGGCCGACACAGGGGCCAGAGCAGCGCCCGATCTGGTACTGCAAACAGGGCCGGCTGCGATTGCGGTAGTAGCTGTCTTCACACTGGCGCACCTTGAACACTTTCTGCAGCCAGTTGAGGCTTTCCCTTACCGCCGCGGCGCTGGGATAGGGCCCGAAATACTGCCCCTTACCGCGCTTGCTGCCACGGTGCAGGCTTAAACGCGGGTGGCGGTGTTCGGTACTTAAATAGATATAGGGGTAGGATTTGTCGTCCCGCAGCAGAATATTGTAAGGCGGCCGATACTGCTTGATCAGATTTTGTTCCAGCAGCAGCGCTTCGCGCTCGCTGGCGGTCACCGTGACTTCAATATCGGCAATGCGGCCCACCAGGGCGACGGTCTTGCTGGTCAGCCCACTGCTGCGAAAATAGCTGCTGAGACGATTGCGCAGGTTTTTCGCCTTGCCGACATACAGCACCTCGGTCGCTTCGTTGCGCATCACGTAGACGCCGGGCTTGCGGGTGACCGAATTCAGAAAAGGCTTGTGATCAAAGAGTGGCGCGGGGCGATGAGTCATACGGCGGTGGCGGGTCAGGCTCCCGGCGATTCAATCAGGCCGTGGCGGATTGCCATCAGGGTCAGTTCCACATCGCCGTCAATATCGAGCTTTTCAAAGATGCGATAGCGGTAGCTGTTTACCGTCTTGGCGGAAATATTCAGCTTGTCGGCAATGTCCTGGGCCTTGTGGCAGTTCGCGATCATCATGCTGATCTGCATTTCCCGTTCAGACAAGCCATCAAAGGGGGAATCCTGGGTGTCGTCGAAGCCGCGCAGGGCGAGTTGCTGGGCAATTTCCGGGCTCAGGTAACGCTGGCCGCGGGCCACCTGGCGCACCGCTTTCAGCATCTCCTCTTCGGAGGCGCCCTTGGTCACATAACCGAAGGCCCCCGCCTTGAGCAAACGGCTGGGCAGCGGTTCCTGCTCGCAGGCGCTAATGGCAATAATACGGGTGTCGGGCGCGGTCTGTTGCAGCTTGCGGGTGGCTTCCAGGCCGCCAATGCCCGGCATACGCACATCCATCAGTACGACATCCGGGCGCAGTTCCCGGCAGTGCTGAATGGCCTCCTCACCACTGGCAACGGCGGCGATCACCTCAATATCGGCCGCATCGTCCAGCATTCTAACAATGCCGGTACGTACCATATTGTGATCGTCTGCGACCAGTACTTTGATCATCTACATTCCCACCCAAACTTTCGGGAAAGATACCACCGCTGCGCCCTGGCATAAAGCGCGCAGTTTTCTCATTCGCTTTCTATTTTGCGAAAGGTGATATTAATTCGCCCGTCACTAACGCGCTTTCTCATGGGCAAGGCGTGCTGCCAATAGGCCTGACAAGGGGGCAACATCAGCAGCAGCGAACCCGGCGCCAGCGTCACAGCAAAGCGCTGGCGGCTCTCCCCTTTGCGGCGGAATACCATGTCCCGGCTTGCTCCGAGGCTGACCGAGGCGCTACTGGGCGCCGCTCCCAGCTCGGGCTCATCATCACTGTGGTAGCCCATTTGCTCGCTGCCATCCCGGTAGTAGTTCACCAGTGCGCAGTTAAAATCCAGCTGGAATTCAGCGAGCAAGCGCTGCCGAAGTTGCAAGAGTGATACCGGCCAGGGTTCCGCCCGGTGCACATTGCCGCTGTAGCGATAGCTCAACCCCGGGTCGCCCACAAAACAAACCAGGCGTCGGGTCGGCCGGGTGCGGCCAAACACAGTCAGTTGCGGTTGTTGCCAGGGCAGGCTGTTCTGCAATTCGCGGTAGAGGCTGTCCGGTGCCGGCAGGAAATGTTCGAAGTAAAGCAGCCGGCCGTCTTCGATGGGAATCTCATTACCCTGCTGCATCAGGCGATACGCGGTTCAATTTCCAGGTCGATACCAAAGCGCTGGTGAACGTCCGCTTGTATGGCCGCGGCCAGTGT
Organism: Spongiibacteraceae bacterium; assembly: GCA_041546665.1. Lineage (GTDB taxonomy): Bacteria > Pseudomonadota > Gammaproteobacteria > Pseudomonadales > Spongiibacteraceae > Spongiibacter. The sequence continues at coordinate 3,299 of JBFEVY010000058.1, forward strand.
CAGCAGCTCCTCTGCACTGGCCCGCTCGTAATTCACCAGCACGATCGCCTGACGGGGATGCACCCCCGCTTTGCCGAGGCGGCGGCCCTTCCAGCCGCACTGATCCACCAGCCACGCCGCGGCGAGCTTGACCCGCCCGTCCGGCATCGGCCAGTGCGCCATCGCCGGGTAGCGGCTCAACAGCGCTTCGGCCTGCGCCTCATCGACAATGGGATTTTTAAAGAAGCTACCGGCATTGGGCTCAAGTGCCGGGTCAGGTAGCTTTTGCCGGCGGGTCTGCTCGACAACCGCGCAGACCAGCTCTGGTGTGGCAGGCTGCCCCTGCGGCAGCGCCTCGCGCAGCGCCGCGTAGTGAATATTCGGTTGCGCGTCGGTATGCAGGCGCAGACACACCTCGGTGATAATGAAGTTGTCCCGCAGGGCATGTTTGAAAATACTGTCCCGGTAGCCCAGTTCACACTCCGCGGCGGTGAGGCTGCGCTCCTGCCCGGTAGCAAGATCCAACCCCCGCACGGAAACCAGCACATTGACCAGCTCCACCCCGTAGGCACCGATATTCTGAATCGGCGCCGCGCCCACACTGCCGGGAATGGCGATCAGGTTTTCAATGCCGTACCAGCTCTGGGCAAGGCAATGGCGCACCAGGGCATCCCAATTTTCTCCGGCGGCGGCGTAGACAAGGCGCTCGTCCCCCGCTTCCTCGCAGCGAATTCCCTTAAGGGCGAGTTGTACAACCAGGCCGGGGAAATCACCCTGAAAAACCGTATTGCTGCCACCACCGAGAATACACAGCGGCAGGCTTTTCTGCCGGGCAAATTCCAGTGCCGCCTGCAGCTCCGCCAGTGATGTCACCGCCGCAAAATACCGGGCCGTCGCTGCCAGCGCGAGGGTATTATGGGGAGTGAGATCGATGTCAGTTTGAATAGTCACGTTGGCAAATCAGCGCTGCTGCGCCGCCAGCAGGGTTTCCAGCAAGCCCTCAGAGGCCTGCTCGACCAGATCGATCACCTCATAAAAGCCGGCTTCGCCACCGTAGTAGGGATCGGGCACCTCGCGGCAATGAGCATCCGGCGCGTAGTCGAGAAACAGCCGCAACTCCGCCTTACCGCCAGCGGGGCGAATCGCCTCCAGGTCACGCAGATTGGCCTCGTCCATCGCCAGAATATGGTCAAAGCGCAGAAAGTCCTCAGGCTCCACCTGACGGGCGCGAAGGTGGGCCAGGTCGTAGCCCCGCGCCTGGGCGGCGGCCTGCATCCGCGCATCGGGCGGATGGCCGATATGCCAGTCGCCGGTGCCCGCCGAATCCACTGCAATGCGGTCAGCCAGCCCCCGCGCCGCGACCATGCCCTCGAATACCCCGTGGGCGGTGGGCGATCGGCAGATATTACCCAGGCAAACGAACAGTACCGAGCGGCTCACCCCTGCCCCTCCACGAGTTTTCTGACCGCCTGCAGGTCGGATTCGGTGTCCACCCCGCCGGGGATATCCACACAGGCCATCTCGATATGAATCCGCACGCCGTTTTCCATGGCGCGCAGCTGCTCCAGTTTTTCGCAGGCTTCCAGGCGCCCCAGCGGCCAGCCGACAAACTGGTGGAGGAACCCCACCCGGTAGGCGTAGATGCCGATGTGCCGCAATACCGGAGTCGAACCCGGCATGCACTGGCCGCCGGTTGACGACCAGTCATCGCGATTAAAGGGAATTGGCGCGCGACTGAAGTACAGGGCGTAGCCGTTGTTGTCGGCAACGGCCTTGACCGCATTGGGATTAAACACCGTTTCCACATCGGCAATGGGTTCGGCCAGAGTAGCGATGCCCGCCTCGGGGTGGGCCGCAAGATTCGCCGCCACCTGCTCAATCGCCGCCGCCGGAATCAGGGGCTCATCGCCCTGCACATTAACCACAATTTCATCGTCGGCCAGACCCAGTTGAGTTACCACTTCCTCGAGTCGGTCGGTGCCGGACTCGTGGGTCTCGGCGGTCATACAAACTTCAGCACCAAAGCCTTTGCAGGTATCAAAAACCTGCTGGTTGTCAGTGGCGATCACTACCCGTTGCGCCTGACTGGTATTGGCCCGCTCCCAGACATGTTGAATCATCGGCTTGCCGGCAATTTCAAGCAGCGGCTTGCCCGGCAGGCGGGTTGAGGCGTAGCGGGCCGGAATGATGACGGTATAACTCACTTTATTCTCCTGCTTGTGTCGCGGGCATCAGCGTGGCCAGATGCCGCTGTAATTGCGTGTAGAAATCCGAGTCGATCTCGGCGTCCACCGGCAGCATCCAGCACTGCTCGGTAGCAAAAGCAGCGCACTTCACCGCGTCTTTCTCGGTCATAATAATTGGCAGCGATTCGGTAAAACCCAGGTCCGCTTCGACAAATTGATGATGGTCCGGAAACGGATGCGCCACCGGCGCAAAGCCCAGAGATTTGAGGGTATCAAAAAAACGCTGCGGGTGGCCGATACCCGCCAAGGCGTTCACCCGAACTTCAGTGGCAACAAACTCGGCCACATCGCGCCGCTCTCCGCTGCGCACATTGACCAGCTCGCGCCCGCGAAGTTGCATATCAAAACGCGGCACCGTGGCCGCAGATGGGACAACAACCTCCTCGCCGCCACCATTGACCAAACACAGGTCGACTGCGGCCACGCGACTGGCGGGCTCGCGCAGCGGCCCCACCGGCAGGCAGTGGCCATTGCCCAGGCCCCGGCGCCCGTCGATCACCAGAATTTCCAGGTCCCGCGCCAGGCGATAGTGCTGCAGGCCGTCGTCGCTGACAATAATATCGCAGCCCTGGGCTTCCACCAGCAGCCGCGCGGCGGCGGGCCGATCCGGCGCAACCGCCACCGGCAAGCCGGTGCGCCGCGCCATCAAACAGGGTTCGTCCCCGGCCAGCGCAGGTGGGGTATTTTTATCGACCAGCAAAGGGTAATGATCAGATTGGCCACCATAGCCGCGGCTGACAATGCCGGGTTTGTAGCCCCGCTCCTGCAGGTAGCGGCACACCGCGAGCACCGCCGGGGTTTTACCGCTACCGCCAACAGCGATATTGCCCACCACCACCACCGGCGCACCGCAGTGTTCTGGGCTGAGGGTTTTCTTTCGCAGGGCGCTGAGCACGCGAAACAGCAGTTCAAGGGGCCACAGCAACCACAGAGCGCCCGGCCGGCCGTACCACGCCGCGTTGATACGCGCTTCAAGCGACACAGCTACTCCTCGAAGTTTTTATGGTAGAGCTGGTGGTAGCGCTGCCCCTGGGCCAACAGGCTTTGATGCGTGCCCTGTTCGATAATCCGGCCCGACTCCATCACCACAATCTGATCGGCGTTCTCGATGGTGCTGAGGCGATGCGCAATCACAATGGTTGTACGGCCTTTCATTACTTCTTCCATCGCCGCCTGGATATGGCTTTCCGCGCGGTTGTCCAGGGCCGAGGTCGCCTCGTCCAGAATCAGCACCGGGGCGTTTTTCAAAAACGCGCGGGCGATCGCCAGGCGCTGGCGTTGACCGCCGGAGAGCATGACGCCGTCTTCGCCGATAACCGTTTCCAGCCCCTCGGGCAAACCTTCGATAAACTCGCGGGCGTGGGCCGCCTCTACCGCCGCCAATACCGCTTCGCGGCTGGCGCCGGCCATGCTGCCATAGGCGATATTATTGTAGACGGTGTCGTTAAACAGGGTGACCTGCTGGGTGACCAGGGCGATATTGTCGCGCAGATTGCTTAACTTATAGTCCCGCACATCAACGCCATCGAGCAGTAGTTCGCCCTCGTCGTGTTGATAGAAACGGGAGATCAGACTGACCAGAGTCGACTTGCCCGAGCCCGAAAGACCGACCAGCGCCAGCGAGGTTCCCGCATCCACATGCAGATTGATATTGCTGAGCACGGGGGGCAGCTCGGGCCCGTAGCGGAAGTTCAGATTGCGGATATCGATATCCCCGCGCACCCGCTCCACCTCGACAGTGCCAGTGTCTTTTTCCTGATCGGTATCGAGAAACTCAAAAATATCCTGGGCGGCGGCAAGACCTTTCTGGATGACGCTGCTGACCTCCGCCAGCTGGCGAATCGGCTTGGGCAGGAACAGCGCCGCCGACAGATAAGCAACAAAAGAACCCGGCGTCATTTCGCCGGTAAGGCCCAGGGCGATCCAGATCAACACCCCGGTTGCGACGATCACGGGAAACTGAATCACTGTGGGGCTGATGGCATTGTAAAACGCCATTTTCAGGTTCTGGTCGCGGTTTCTGCTACTCGCCTTTTGAAAGCGCGCGTTCTCATACTCGCCGCCACCGTAGAGGCGGATTTCGCGGTAGGCACTGATGCTGTCGTTGGTGACCTGATTGACCTCGCCCATCGCATTTTGGATTTTGCGGCTGATCTTGCGGAAGCGTTTGCCCACCCACCAGACCGTCACGCCGATCAACGGCAAGGCAATGAAAAACACCGAGGTCAGACGCCAGTTGATGTACAACAGGTAAAGGATCAAGCCAACGGCAAAGCTGCCTTCACGCATCACTACTTTCAAGGCGTTGACCGCGGCGCCTGTCACCTGCTCAACGTTGAAGGTGATTTTGGAGATCAGCACACCGGTGGAGTTTTTGTCGTAATAAGCGCTCGGCATGTAGAGCATCTTGCCAAACAGCTCGCAGCGCAGCACATGCACCAGACGAAACGACACCCCGGCCAGAAAATAGTTACCGGCGAAAAAGCCCAGCCCCCGCATCACCCCGAGGGTAATCAACAGAACGACAATGCTGCCTCGGGCGGACCCAATCTGAAAATCTTCACCGCCAACCAGCCAGATAAACTTGGCCATCACCCCGCCTTCGCCGGGGGTCACATTACCGCCGATATAGTCGACGATCAGCTGCATCATATCCGCCATGAGCACCTGCACCCCAGAGTAGGTGGAGAAGCCCAGAACGCTCAACACAAAGTACGGCCAAAAAGGTACAACGTACTTTAAAAGACGAAGGTAAATCTTTAAATCAGAAGAATTTTTTTGCATAAAGCAAGTATAGAACTCGTTAGTTTCCGGCGGCCGTTTCGGGCTCTTGTGTGGTCAGGCTCAGGCGCGAAAAACCGAGCCGGCCGGCGGCATCCATCGCCGTGATCACCGCTTGGTGGGGGGTCATGGCATCCGCTGTTATCACTATCGGGATGGTGTTATCGCCACCACCAATTTTCTGGATTGCCGCCATCAAGGCCTCGACACCGGATTCGGCCAGGACCTGCTCGTTGACCTGCATCTGCCCCTTGGCACCGATCACAATCTCGATCTGCTTGGGTAGCTCCTGGGCCGGCTCCCCCTTGGCACTGGGCAGCTCCAATTCAAGGCGACTCTCCTTGGTAAAAGTAGTCGAGACCATGAAAAAGATCAGCAGCAGGAAGACCACATCGATCAAAGGGGTGAGATTTACCCCCTGCTCATCAATACGCTGGCGCCGAAACTTCACGACGCCTTGCTCGCAGCCGGTTTGGTTTTCACGGTTTCGCGGATCTTAACATCGCCGTGTACCGCATTGATCAGGTGAATCGCATCCTGTTCCATGGTCACCACAATCGCATCGATGCGACGCAGAAAATAGCGGTGCATGATCAGCGCGGGAATCGCCACGCAGAGCCCTGACGCAGTGGTGATCAGCGCTTCGGAGATACCGCCGGCAAGCACGCCGGCATTGCCGGTGCCCTGCATCATGATTTCACTGAACACCCGGATCATCCCCAGCACGGTTCCGAGCAAGCCCAGCAGCGGTGCAACCGCGGCGATGGTACCCAGCGCGTTCAGGTAGCGCTCCAGCTCGTGGATCACGTGGGAGGCGGCATCTTCAATGCTCTCCTTCATGATCTCCCGGCCGTACTTGGCATTGCCAAGGCCCGCAGCAAGAATTTCACCCAGTGGCGACCCGGCCCGAAGCTCGCGCAGCTTCTCGGTATCGAGCTGTTTGTTTTGCATCCAGGACCAGACCTGCGACAGCAGTTTGCGGGGCGCGACCTTGTCGGGGTTCAGCGCCAAAAACCGCTCAACACAGATTGCCAGGGCAAGGACGGAGGACAGTATGATCGGCAGCATAAGCCAGCCACCAGCTTTCACCAATTCAAGCACAGCGTATCTCTTACAATTTTCGACGAGGCATTATACGTTGGGGTCGCCACTCACAGAAGGCTGTCAGTCGTGCTTTGTCGCATTTGTGCACATTTCTGGAAACTCTTTCTCCCAGAAAAAGTGTTTTTGCCTTCCCCTCGTCAGCAATGTCACCTCCCCACCCGCAATTGTAAAACGCAGCGTGCCATGCAGGCCGGTGTGCCAGCAGCGGCTGCCAGCTTGCAGATAGGTCCGCACAACCGGCGTTGCGGGATGGCCATAGCGGTTGTGCAGCGACGCTGAAAACACCACATCCGTAACCCCCAGCGACTCGACAAAAGCGGCCGAAGAGGACGTTGTACTGCCGTGATGTGGCGCCAACACCAGAGCGCTGCGCAAGCCCGCCCCGCTTCGGGCGAGCAAGTCAGCCTCGCGGTCTTTTTCAATATCCCCCGTCAGCAATACCGCGCTATCCACTGTGGCGACACGAAGTACGCAGGACGCGTTATTGCCACTGAGATTGCTGGCGGTATCTTCTCCCACCACAGCGGGCAGGAATTCAAAACTCACGCCGTCCCAGTGCCAGCGTTGCCCTTCGTGACAGGATGCCACGCGTTGCGGCACCGGCGTCCCTTCTGCCGCGAGTTCGGCCGTAAGCTCCAGCGGCTCACCCGCGAAAATCTGTGCCGGTTGTTGCACCGCCCACAATGCCCCGAAGGAACCGGAGTGATCGCGATCGCCGTGGCTCAGCACCAGCACATCGAGCTTGCGCCGAACGCTGTCTCGCAGATAGGGCTCAATAATGCCATCGTAGCTGTTGTAGCCACTGTCAAAATCCGGCCCCACATCGTATAGCAACTGGTGGCGGCGGGTTTGCAGCAACACTGCGGTTCCCTGCCCCACATCGAGCACCGTTACCCATAACGCTCCCGTTTCCGGTTGCGGCCTGGGCCATAACAGCAACAAGACCAGTGCACCTGCAGCCACGCGCCTGCCGGGCAGGCCCCGCGGCATCAACAGCGCGACAGTGAACACAGCAATCCCCACAACCAGAGCGGGCGCAGCATAGGGCTGCCAGGGTATGGGCACCGCCGCCAGCTTCGACAACACCCACACTAACAACGTTAACGCGGCGTCAGCCCCGGCAAAGCACAGTTCAGCCACACCGGGGAAAACGGCAATATTGAGCAGGCCAATAAAGAGTAGTGGCATGACCACCAGGCCCAATAAGGGAATGGCTATGAAGTTCGCGGGAAAAGCCAATATGGTCCAATCAAAATGCCAGGCCATCAACAGTGGCGCCAGCCCCAAAAACAGCAACAACTGTGCGTAGAGCATGGGGTGTCGCGGCGCAGGGCGGCGCCCCTGATGCCCTAACAACAGCACCCCTACCGCACCAAAGGACAGACAAAAGCCCGCGCTGTGGCAGAGCAAGGGATTGAAAAGCAGCACTGCCAGCATGGCAGCAAAATAGGCTCGCCAGGGTGATATTTTTCGCGCCGACAGTAAGGCCAGCACCAAGACCGCCAGCATAATCAGCGCCCGCCTTGTCGGCAGGCCAAAATCGGCCAACCAGGCGTAAGCCAGTGCAAGTCCCAGCCCGGCCACAGGCACAAAGACCTTTTGTGCTCGCCCGCCACGCCCCATCACCGCCAGCAGGCCACCCAAACCCGCAACCCAGGCGTAGACAATCGCCAGGTGCATTCCTGAAATCGCCATTACGTGACTGGTACCGGTGCGCGCAAACACTCGCCACTGCTCGCGGCTGACATCCCCGCGGTCGGCAAACAGCAGGGTTTGCATTAGCGCATGCTGTTCAAAGCCTTGCAGGACCTGGCGAACACTGCCAATAAAACGCGCCCGTTGCCGGCCGAGCATCGAATACACCCCGGAGCGACGCTGCAGGATCTCGACCGTATCGGGGTTGCGCACATATCCTGTCGCCGCATAACCCTGCGACCACAACCAGCGGGTGTAATCAAAAGCTCCGGGGGAATGGCGCCCCTCGGGCGGCCACAGGCGTAGCATGGCGCGCAACTGACTGCCCAGCGGCGGTGGATTAGGCCCGTACCAGTTCAGCCTTAAGAGCGGACTGCCCGGCGGACAAAACTGATTTTGAAAACATTGACCCAGCTCCAGACGCGCAGCAAAACGGTATTGCGGGCGCGGGCCCGGCCGACGCTCTGGTGTGCTGAGAATGGTGATGATCGCCGAGGTATCGACCCCCGCCTGCGATTCCGGCCACTGTTGCGCCAGGCGAAAGCGGCCGTACTCGGCGGCGTAAAACAATCCGGCCAGAAACGCCAAAGCGGGAAGCAGATAAAGTCGGTATTGGCGGGAGCGGCCAAGGATCAGAAAAATCACAAGCGCCGTCAGGAGCAGCCAAGCCCTTAGTGGCAGGACGGGGCTATACATCGCGCCAATAATGGCCACTACCGCTGCTGTCATCCATGACATGCTGGAGTACCTGCTTGGATCAGTGCATAATACGCCCGCCTCTCAGTCTGAGACGGTGTTCAACCTAACGACAACAATACAGTTAACCAGGGCGCATGGCTCGTAAATTCTTTAAACGCTGGCTACCTTCGCCCGAAACTATGCGTGAGCACCCGTCGGTCAAAGTTTTTGGCAGTCTGCTCCACGACCCCAATCTCTGGCATTTGAATCGTCGTTCGGTCACCCTTGCTTTTTTTCTGGGCCTGTTTATCGCCTTTGTGCCGATTCCCACCCAGATGCTCATTGCTGCGCTGGCGGCGATATTAGTGCGGGCGAACCTACCGCTGTCGGTCATGCTGGTGTGGGTCACTAACCCGGTCACCATGCCGGCGATCTTTTATTTTGCCTACAAGATTGGCGCGCTGGTGCTCGACCTCTCTCCGGAACCCATTCATTTTGAATTGTCACTGGAATGGATTCAGGGAGAGCTGCTTGAATTGTGGCGCCCCTTCCTGCTTGGCTGCCTGATCTCGGGTTTGTTCTGCGGCCTGACCGGTGCCGCCGCCGTGCATGTACTGTGGCGGATTAACGTAATTCGCCGCTGGCGCAAACGCCAGGAGCTGCGGTTACAGCGTAGCAAACAGCAAAACAGCTAGACCGCAAAAACGCCCTAACCGTGTTGCAGTGCTTCCGCCGGTGACTGCCGCGATGCCCGCCAGGCCGGGTACAGGGTCGCCAGAAAGCTCATCGCAATGGCGACTCCGCACAGCAACAGCACATCACCACTGCGAATATCCGCCGGCAAATAGCTGATCGGGTACACGTCGCTGTGCAGCAGCTGGATGGAAAACAGCCGTTCCACCAACGCCACCAGATCGCCAATCACCAGTGACAGACCGACGCCGAGCGCCGCACCCAGGGCGGCGCCAATCGTGCCGATCAAGCCACCGTAGATAATGAAAATCAGCAAAATATCCCGGCGCCGCGCGCCCTGACTGCGCAGAATCGCAATATCGCCGCGCTTGTCATTGACCACCAGCACCAGAGTCGACACCACATTGAAAACCGCGACGGCCACCACCGCGAACAACATAATCACCACGAGCCGCCGGGACATTTGAATGGCGTGGTACATATTGCCGAACTGCTGACTCCAGTCCCGCAGCAAGTAGTCGCCGCCGTGCACCATATTCAGTTCCCAAGCCACCCGCGGCGCGGCAAACACGTCCGCCACGGAAACCCGCAACGCCATCCCCTGATCGGGCAGCAAACGGGCCGCCTGCTGGAGATTCATCATCACCAACTGCTGGTCGAGTTCGGTGCCCGTGGCCGCCACCGCCACCAGGGAAAACGGCCGGAATTTCACCCCGCGCCCCCCGCCACTGCCGGGCACCGCCAGGGTGACCCGGTCACCCACCGACAGGCCGAGCTTCTGGGCCAGCACCGCGCCCAGCACCAGGCCGTTTTCGGTGTCACTGCTAAGCAGCTTCAGATCGACAAAATTTCCGAGGGTCGACACCCGAGGCTCCAGCGCGGGATCAATGCCAAAAAACAATACCGGCTCCGCCCGCTGACCTTTGACCAGCAGCGCATTGCCCTGCAGAAACGGCGCACTGGCAATTACCTCCGGATGCTGCTCCACGCTCGCCTGCAAGCTTTGCCAGTGCTCCGGCATCCGGCCCTCGCCCGAGGTCCAGGGCTGCATCGTGATATGTGGCACCAGCGATAATATACGTTGGCGCATTTCTTTGTCGAAACCGTTCATCACCGACATCACTGTCACCAACAGCGCGACACCGAGGATCAGGCCGACCATAGACAGGCGCGACAGAAACGACACCAGCTGGTTACTGCTGCCGCCGATACCGTAACGAAAGCCGATAAAAAAAGGCAAAGGCCGCATCAAGCCGTCACCTCGTGCAGGCTGCCGTCGCGCAATTGCATCACCCGATCCATGCGCCGCGCCAATGCCATATCGTGGGTGACAATCACCAGGCTGGTGGCGTACTCGCGGTTCAGTTCATCCAGCAAGTTGTGAATTGCCTCGGCGTTTTCCTGATCGAGGTTGCCGGTGGGTTCA
>JBFEVY010000391.1:0-2811 GCA_041546665.1 Spongiibacteraceae bacterium
CCTGCATTTACAGCGATGCAGAAAAGAAGGGCTACAGTGGCACCGCCATGTACTGCCGCAAAACCCCGGACTCGGTTACCACCACATTGGGTTGGGACCCCGCCGACAGTGAGGGGCGCTATATTCGCGCGGATTACCAAAAACTCAGTGTCATTTCGTTGTACATGCCCTCAGGCTCAAGCAGCGAGGCCGCCCAAGCAAAAAAAGATGCTTTTTTAGAGCGCATTTACCCGCACTTTGTTGAGCTTAAGGACAGCGGGAGAGAGCTGGTCATCTGCGCGGACTGGAATATGTGTCACAAGGAAATTGACCTAAAAAACTGGCGGGCCAATCAGAAGAACTCGGGATTTCTGCCCCACGAACGCGCCTGGCTGGACAAGCTCTATGACGAGGCGGGTTTTGTTGATGCCTTTCGCGAGATAAACGACGAGGCCGTCTACACCTGGTGGTCTAATCGCGGCCAGGCTTACGCCAACAACGTGGGGTGGCGCCTGGACTATCAGGTCATTACCCCAGGGCTGGTGCCCGCTATCCGCGACGCCCGGGTGTACCGTGAGGAAAAATTTTCCGATCACGCACCGTTTATAATGGATTACGATAGCTCGCTTTGAGCCCGTCGCTTGTGTAGTATTTCGGCATCTTATACCCAGTGATGATTAAGGAAACCCGATGAGCTTTTTTATCTCCCAGGCCCACGCCCAAGCAGCCGGTCCCGCCGGCGCACCTCCAGGTGGCGAACTGTTCCAGATTGGTTTTTTGGTACTGATGTTTGGCCTGTTTTACTTTCTGGCAATCCGCCCCCAACGCAAGCGCCAAAAAGAACATGCGGCAATGGTTGCGGCGCTCACCAAGGGCGATGAGGTGGTTACCGTCAGCGGTATTCTGGGCAAGGTCACCAAGCTCGACGAGGATTACGTGGTTTTGGCTGTCACCGATAGTGTAGAACTCAAATTCCAGCGTTCCGCCGTTCATGCCGTTCTGCCCAAGGGAACACTGAAGGCGATCTAAGCCCCTAATCAGCAACACCGCGCGGAGGAGCCATGACAGTTAGTCCACAATTTTGTAATCCTCCGCGCCTTTCCCTGGCGCAACTTCCTACGCCGCTCCAACCGCTTAACCGACTCAGTGAAAAGACGCCCGGCCCCAAGATATGGGTAAAGCGGGATGATCTCACCGGCAGCCTGTTGTCGGGCAATAAGGTGAGAAAGCTGGAGTACAGCCTGGCTCGGGCAAAAAAGATGGCCTGTGACACCATCATTACCTGCGGCGGAATTCAATCCAATCACTGCCGGGCAACGGCCTTGCTTTGCGCCCAACTGGGCCTGCACTGCCACCTTGTTTTACGGGGTGACAAGCCAAGTACTGGCGATGGCAATCTTCTCCTTGACCAACTTGCGGGTGCGCGCATTAGTTGTTATCCCAAAGGCCAATATCAAGCCGAGCTCGACGCGCTATTGGCGCAGTGGCAGCAGTATTACGCCGATCATGGTAAAACTGCGTTGGTTATTCCCACAGGGGCCTCGGATGGCACCGGGGTGTGGGGTTATTTCAATGCCGCCAAGGAGCTGGCCGCAGACTGTCGTCGCGCCGGCATTCGACCGGCGCATATTATCTGTGCGACCGGTTCCGGTGGCACTCAGGCGGGCTTGACCGCAGGCGGGCACTATTTTCTGGACCAGGCCAGCGTTTGGGGAATCAACGTCTGCGATGACGAAGCCTGGTTTCAAAACAAGGTAGCCGCCGACCTTGCGAGCTGGCAGCAGCGTTACGAATTGGAGTGCAATATCAACGCCTATGCCGTTAACGTGATAGACGGCTATGTTGGTCCGGGATATGCAGTAGCAGAAGAGCCGGTGTTTCGCTGTATTGCCGACCTTGCCGCGCTAGAAGGGATTGTTCTCGACCCGGTCTATACCGGCAAGGCTTTTTACGGCATGTTGCAGGAACGCGCCAAGGGGCGCTTCGGAGACAGCGGCGATATCGTTTTCATTCACACCGGGGGAATATTTGGCGTATTTCCCCAGCGTGAACACTTTTCATTTCTCAGCACGGATTAAGCCTCACGATGTTAGAACAAATTAGCAGTCTCCTAAGTAGCTTGAACGGCATCGTGTGGGGGCCGCTAATGCTGGTGTTGATCCTCGGTACTGGCGCCTGGTTGATGGTCGGGCTCAAGTTCATGCCTATTCGAAAGCTGGGAACGGCCTTTCGTTTGCTCATCAAGGGCCGCAAACCCGCTGGCGGGCGAGGCGAGATCACCGCATTCCAGGCTCTGATGACGTCCCTGTCGGCAACCATCGGCACCGGGAATATTGCTGGCGTTGCCACCGCCATCGCCCTGGGAGGCCCCGGCGCGCTGTTTTGGATGTGGTGCACAGCCCTGGTTGGCATGGCTACCAAGTACTCCGAGGCAGTCTGCGCAGTGCACTACCGGGAAGAAGACGCCGACGGCAAGTTCAAAGGCGGGCCGATGTATTACATCAAAAACGGCCTGGCAGGGCACTGGCACTGGTTGGGTGGCGCCTTTGCTTTCTTTGGTGCGGTGGCGGGATTCGGGATCGGCAATACGGTTCAGTCCAACTCCGTTGCCGATGCCATGCAGAGCAGTTTTGGGGTGCCGGACTGGCTGACTGGCGCAGTAATCACCGTTGCGGTGGGGCTGGTGGTGCTCGGCGGGGTAAAACGCATTGCCAGGGTGGCCGAGGTGCTTGTGCCGGTAATGGCCATCGCCTACATTGGCATCAGTCTGGTCATCTTACTGCTTAATCTGGGCGACATTCCCGCTATGCTTGGGCTGGTGGTACAGTCGGC
>JBFEVY010000038.1:0-16955 GCA_041546665.1 Spongiibacteraceae bacterium
GAAATGGTAATGCCTGGCGACAACATCAAAATGGACGTAACACTGATTGCGCCTATTGCGATGGAAGAAGGTCTGCGCTTTGCGATCCGTGAAGGTGGCCGTACTGTCGGCGCCGGCGTTGTTGCTAAAATCGTAGAGTAAGATCTGTCGATGCTCCGGATTCGGGGCGGCGATACGAAAAGGGAGGCTTTGGCCTCCCTTTTTAGGTAAGACGGCTGTAAATAGGCGTCGCTGCGGGTGGCAGAGTTAAAGAAATTGAACTGGTTGCGAATTGTTGTTGACAAGCGCTGGTTACATCATTAATATGCCGCTTCTTTTTTCGGGATGTCCGAGTGCTGAGGTGCTTGGAAACGTTCGAAATATTGTTCGGGATGGGAGTTTGATCAGGTGCAGAATCAGCGGATTCGAATTCGTTTAAAGGCTTTTGATCACCGCCTCATCGATGCGTCGACTCAAGAGATTGTCGACACTGCCAAGCGCACTGGCGCCCAGGTACGCGGACCTATTCCGCTGCCGACGCGCAAAGAGCGTTACACAGTGTTGATTTCTCCGCATGTGAATAAGGATGCGCGTGATCAGTATGAGATCCGCACCCATAAGCGCATGCTGGATATTGTCGAGCCTACAGAAAAAACTGTAGACGCACTGATGAAGCTGGATCTGGCGGCTGGTGTAGAAGTTCAAATTAGCCTCGGCTAAGAAAAAATTTTCTGAATTATCAGACCCGCTCAGGGGCTGGCCCTGGGTTGTGTAACGCGCGAAAGCGCGGCCGTAGAGGGTATAGCCCCGTACACTGAGAGGTTGGAGCAATGACTATTGGTTTGGTCGGTCGTAAAAGCGGCATGACTCGCGTTTTTACTGACGACGGCGTATCTATTCCGGTAACTGTGATTGAGGTTGAGCCCAATCGCGTTACTCGTGTCAAGGCAGAAGATGCTGATGGCTACCGTGCCATTCAGGTTACTGCAGGTGCTCGTAAGGCATCGCGTATTTCCAAGGCGGAAGCAGGTCACTTTGCTAAGGCGGGTGTCGAGGCTGGTCGTGGTCTGTGGGAATTCCGTCTCGATGAAGGCGAAGATTCTCCGGAAGTTGGCGCTGAGCTGACTGTCGCAGCCTTTGAAGCAGGTCAAAAAGTCGATGTTACTGGGCAGTCCAAAGGTAAGGGCTTCCAGGGTGGTGTAAAGCGTTGGAACTTCCACATGCAGGACGCTACTCACGGTAACTCTCTGTCGCATCGTGCACCCGGTTCTATCGGTCAGTGTCAGACCCCAGGTCGCGTCTTCAAAGGTAAGAAGATGGCCGGTCATATGGGTGCTGAACGGGTTACTGTCCAGACTTTGGAAGTGGTTCGTGTAGACGCAGAGCGTAACCTGATCTTGGTTAAGGGTGCGGTTCCTGGTGCGCCCGGTGGTGATGTGTTCGTACGTCCCGCCGTGAAAGCAAAAAATTCTTGAGGGCTAAGCAGTGGAATTAAATATTGCGAAACCCGGTAACGGGGCGGGCGCTGGGACAATTCAAGTCTCTGATGTCACCTTTGCTCGTGAGTTCAACGAAGACCTGGTTCATCAGGTTGTAACTGCCTATCTCGCGGGTGCTCGTCAAGGTACTCGGGCGCAAAAAACGCGTTCTGAAGTCAGCGGTGGCGGTAAGAAGCCCTGGCGTCAAAAGGGCACTGGTCGTGCTCGTGCGGGTACTACCCGTGGTCCAATCTGGCGCAGCGGTGGTGTGACCTTTGCTGCCAAGCCTCAGGATCACGAGCAGAAAGTTAATCGCAAAATGTATCGCGCTGCGCTGCGGTCAATTTTGTCAGAGCTAGCTCGCCAGGATCGCCTGGTAGCGGTTGAAGGCCTGGAGCTGGAAGCGCCAAAAACAAAGCAGTTGGTTGCTTTGTTGGGAGATATTGGCGTTAAGGGTGCATTGGTTGTTACTGAAGAAGTAAGCGGTAACTTGTACCTGGCTTCTCGCAACTTGCATGACGTTGACGTTCGCGACGTGGCCGGTGTTGATCCAGTCAGCCTGATTGGTTACGACAAAGTGGTTGTGACCGTTGGAGCCCTGAAAAAGTTTGAGGAGATGTTGGGATGAATTCAGAGCGCATCTATAAGGTACTGCTCGGCCCGCACGTTTCTGAAAAAGCGGCGCTAAGCGCTGAAGCAGGTAATCAGGTGGTATTTAAAGTACTGCCGTCGGCTACCAAGCTGGAAATCAAGCACGCAGTAGAGAAGCTGTTCAAGGTTGATGTGCTTGGCGTTCGCACTGTGAATGTGAATGGCAAGGTCAAGCGCAATCGTTTTGGTTTGAGCAAAAAGCCAAACTGGAAAAAAGCCTACGTCAGCCTCAAGCAAGGTCAAGATATCGACTTTGCGGTCGCCGAATAAGTCTGGAGCTGAGTTGAAATGGCAATTGTAAAAAGTAAACCGACTTCACCCGGCCGCCGTTTTGTTGTGCGGGTGGTGAACCCGGATCTGCATAAAGGCGCGCCCCACAAGGCGCTGTTGGAGCCTCAGTCACGCAATGGCGGTCGCAACAACAATGGTCGTATCACCACTCGTCACGTTGGTGGTGGTCATAAGCAGCATTACCGCGTTATCGACTTTAAGCGTAACAAAGACGGTATTCCTGCTGAAGTAGAGCGCCTGGAATATGATCCGAACCGCACCGCGTTCATCGCGCTGGTTAAATATGCGGATGGTGAGCGCCGTTACATTATTGCGCCCAAAGGTGTTTCAGCAGGCGATCAGCTTGTCTCTGGCGATTCTGCGCCGATCAAGGCAGGTAATACGCTGCCTCTGCGCAATATTCCGGTTGGTAGCACGATCCACTGTATCGAGCTGAAGCCTGGCAAAGGCGCGCAAATGGCTCGCAGTGCAGGTGCTTCTGTTCAGCTGGTCGCTCGTGAAGGTCAATATGCCACTCTGCGTTTGCGCAGTGGCGAAATGCGCAAGGTGTTGAGTGAGTGCCGTGCGACCCTCGGTGAGGTGTCTAACAGCGAGCACAGCCTGCGTAAATTGGGTAAAGCCGGTGCGGCGCGTTGGCGCGGTGTTCGTCCCACTGTTCGCGGTGTGGCTATGAACCCCGTTGATCACCCACACGGTGGTGGTGAAGGTCGTACTTCTGGTGGTCGTCATCCTGTGTCTCCATGGGGTATGCCGACCAAAGGGTATAAGACCCGTAAAAATAAGCGTACAGACAAACTGATTGTTCGTGATCGCAGAAAGTAACGGTCAATCAGAGTAAAGAGGATTAGCTTGTGCCACGTTCATTGAAAAAAGGTCCGTTTATCGATCTTCACCTGTTGAAGAAAGTTGAAACGGCAGTGGAAAAAAATGATCGCCGTCCGATCAAAACTTGGTCGCGTCGTTCGATGATTCTGCCTGAGATGGTAGGTCTGACTATCGCTGTTCACAACGGTCGTCAGCACGTTCCAGTTCTTGTTTCCGAGGATATGGTCGGGCACAAGTTGGGTGAATTTGCCGCTACTCGTACCTATAAAGGTCACGCGGCTGATAAAAAGGCCAAGCGTTAAGCTTGGGCCGGGAGAGGCTTTTAAGATGGAAGTAGCGGCACGTTTAAAAGGCGCACGTATCTCAGCCCAGAAAGTTCGCCTGGTCGCAGATCAGATTCGCGGCAAGGGTGTTGAAGAGGCTCTGGATCTGTTGACGTTCAGCCCTAAAAAGGCGGCAGTCATCGTGAAGAAAGTGCTTAATTCTGCAATTGCAAACGCAGAGCACAACGAAGGCGCCGATGTTGATGAGCTGAAAGTGTCGACCATTTTTGTCGACGAAGGTATGACTATGAAAAGACTGCGTCCACGCGCCAAGGGCCGTGCAGATCGCATTCTGAAAAGATCTTGTCATATCACCGTTAAAGTTGCCGACAGCGAAAGCTAGCAGGAGAAGACCAAATGGGTCAGAAAGTACACCCGACCGGCATTCGGCTGGGAATCGTAAAAGATCACAATTCAGTCTGGTATGCGGGCAGCAAGCAGTACTCCGCAAACCTGGTAACTGATCTGGAGGTACGTGATTACCTTCAGGAAAAACTGGCCCACGCCTCAGTGAGTCGTATCGTTATCGAGCGTCCAGCGCAAACTGCACGCATCACGATTCACACTGCACGGCCCGGTATTGTTATCGGCAAGAAAGGCGAAGATGTCGATAAGCTTCGCAAAGAGCTGGGTAACAAAATGGGTGTGCCTGTGCACATCAATATTGAAGAAGTTCGCAAGCCCGATCTTGATGCCAAGCTGGTTGCGATGAATATTGCTCAGCAACTTGAGCGTCGGGTTATGTTCCGTCGCGCAATGAAGCGTGTTGTTCAAAACGCTATGCGTCAGGGTGCCGAAGGTATCAAGGTGCAGGTGAGTGGTCGTGTCGGTGGTGCTGAAATCGCTCGTACAGAGTGGTATCGCGAAGGTCGTGTGCCTCTTCATACGCTTCGTGCAGACATCGATTATGCAACTCACGAAGCTGCAACAACCTACGGGATTATTGGCGTTAAGGTCTGGATCTTCAAAGGTGAGATCCTGGGCGGCAAAGCAGAAGCTCCGGCCGAGACCAAGACTAAGAAAGTTTCAGAGTAAGGGTTACGCAAAATGTTACAGCCGAAGCGCACAAAGTTTCGCAAGGTACAAAAAGGCCGCAATCGTGGTCTGGCAGAACGCGGCAGCCGGGTCAGCTTTGGTGATTTCGGTCTGAAAGCTGTCGGTCGTGGTCGAATCACTGCGCGCCAGATCGAAGCGGCTCGTCGGGCGATGACTCGCCATATCAAGCGGGGCGGAAAAATTTGGATTCGGGTATTTCCTGATAAGCCAATTACGGAAAAGCCCTTGGAAGTTCGTCAAGGTAAAGGTAAGGGTAATGTTGAATACTGGGTTGCCCAGATTCAACCAGGCAAAGTGCTTTACGAAGTAGAAGGTGTGCCTGAAGAACTGGCGCGCGAAGCATTTGCTTTGGCAGCAGCGAAAATCCCTGTGCCAACCACATTTGTTAAGCGGGTGGTGATGTGATGAAAGCGACTGAATTGCGCGAAAAATCAGTTGAAGAACTGAATGCACAGCTGATTAAACTGCTGGAAGATCAGTTCAAACTGCGTATGCAAAAGAGCACTGGCCAGTTGGCGCAGACGCACCTGCTTAAGCAGACTCGTCACGATATTGCGCGTGTGAAAACAGTGCTTCAGGAAAAGGCAGGTAACTAGTGATGACAGAAGTAGCAAAAAGTGCGCGTACGGCTACCGGTAAAGTCGTCAGTGACAAGATGGACAAGACGATCACCGTATTGATTGAGCGTCGTGTAAAGCATCCGATCTACGGCAAGTACATTACCCGTTCGTCAAAAATCCATGCGCATGACGAAAACAACGAATGCAAAATGGGCGATGTGGTAACAGTTAGTGAGACCCGTCCGATTTCCAAGCAAAAGTCTTGGGCTCTTCTGAGTATCGACGAGAAATCAACTCAGATTTAATCGGCAAGCGGCCTGTGTGCAAAGCTTGATGCACCGTAGAAGCTTTGGAGTTAAGAAATGATTCAGACAGAAAGCTATTTGGAAGTTGCAGATAACAGTGGCGCTCGTCGCGTTATGTGCATCAAGGTGCTTGGCGGCTCTCATCGTCGTTACGCGCGTGTCGGTGACCTGATCAAGGTGACTGTTAAGGAAGCAATTCCCCGCGGTAAGGTGAAGAAAGGCCAGGTAATGACGGCGGTTGTTGTTCGTACCAAAAAAGGTGTGCGTCGTGGCGACGGTTCACTGATCCGGTTTGACGACAACGCAGCTGTGCTGTTGAACAACAACCTGGCACCTATCGGTACCCGTATTTTTGGGCCGGTAACCCGGGAACTGCGCAGCGAGAAGTTTATGAAGATTATCTCTCTGGCGCCTGAAGTACTGTAATCGGCTAGCGGCAAAGAGAAGACTGAGGTCAGCATAATGCGCAAGATTAAACGTGAAGACGAAGTAATCGTCATTACCGGAAAAGACAAAGGTAAGCGTGGCAAGGTACAAAAAGTCCTTGATGATAACCGCGTGCTGGTTTCCGGTATCAACATGATTAAAAAGCACCAACGTCCAAACCCTCAATTGGGTGTGGCAGGTGGCATCGTTGAAAAAGAGGCGCCGATTCAGGTGTCTAATGTAGCGATCTACAACTCGGCCACTAACAAGGCGGATCGTGTGGGTTTTAAAGTCGCTGACGATGGTAAAAAGACCCGTATCTTTAAATCCAGCGGCGACGCGATCGACGCATAGGGGTTAATTGAAAATGGCACGATTGAGTGAATTGTATAACAACGAGTTGCGCGCAAAGCTGATCGAAGAGCTTGGCTTGGCCAACCCGATGGAAGTCCCCAAGATCACCAAGATCACTCTGAACATGGGTGTGGGTGAAGCGGCTGCAGACAAGAAAGTTCTGGAAGCAGCACTGGCGGATCTGGAAAAAATCAGTGGTCAAAAGCCGGTTGTAACCAAAGCGCGTAAGTCTATTGCAGGCTTCAAGATTCGTGACGGTTGGCCAATCGGTTGTAAAGTGACGCTGCGTCGTGAGCACATGTACGAATTTTTGGATCGTCTGGTTAACGTAGCGATCCCCCGTGTACGCGATTTTCGTGGTATCAGCCCGAAATCCTTCGACGGCCGCGGTAACTTCGCAATGGGTGTGACTGAGCAGATCATCTTCCCAGAAATCGATTACGACAAAGTCGACAAGCTGCGTGGTCTGGATATCACTATCACTACCACTGCACGTAATGACGATGAAGGTCGGGCGCTGTTGAAAGCGTTTAACTTCCCGTTCAAGGCTTAAGGGGTTCAGGCATATGGCTAAAATGTCAATGAAAGCACGCGAAGCGAAGCGGGCAAAAACAGTTGCCAAGTACGCGGCAAAGCGCGCTGAATTGAAGGCGATTATCGGCAGCGTGAGTTCCTCTGACGAGGAGAAGTGGGATGCGCAGGTTAAATTGCAGCAGTTGCCACGTAACGCCAGCCCCTGTCGTCAGCGCCGTCGCTGCCAGGTAACCGGTCGTCCACACGGCGTTTACCGCAAGTTTGGTCTCTGTCGTAACAAGCTGCGTGAAGCAGCGATGCGTGGAGATGTCCCTGGTCTGGTTAAGGCCAGTTGGTAATTCGGAATTGTCCGCCGCGTGATTACTCGGCGATGAATGGGAGCAGAACATGAGCATGCAAGACCCTTTGGCGGATATGCTGACCCGCATCCGCAACGCTCAGATGGCAGGTAAGACTGCGGTGCAGATTCCAGCTTCAAAATTGAAGGTGGCGGTTGCAAAGGTACTTGAAGATGAAGGTTACATCGCTGGCCATCGCACAGAAGGCGAAGCGGCTTCAGCAACTCTTCATATCGACCTGAAATACTACCAGGGTAAGCCGGTTATTGCCGAGCTGAAGCGGGTTAGCCGTCCTGGTCTGCGCGCCTATGCAGGAAAGGATTCCCTGCCTTCGGTTCGCGCAGGTTTGGGTATTGCCATTGTCTCCACCAGTAACGGTGTGATGACTGACCGGGCCGCTCGTTCGGCTGGTGTTGGCGGCGAAGTGCTTTGCACAGTTTTCTAATTTGACGGTTTGAAGAGTTTTCAAAATGTCCAGAGTAGCGAAAAGTCCAGTGACTATCCCCAAAGGGGTTGAAGTCAAACTCGACGCCGAGACGATTGCCGTCAAAGGCAAAAATGGCAGCCTCTCCATGCCGCTGCACGCGTCTGTCGAGGTTAAAGAAGAAGATGGCCAACTGATCTTTGGTGCCCGCGAAGGCGCAAAAGAAGGTTGGGCAATGGCGGGAACCACTCGCGCACTGACCAACAACATGGTTGTCGGCGTGAGCGAAGGCTTCCAGCGTAAACTGATCCTCAATGGTGTGGGTTATCGTGCCAAGGCAAGCGGCAAAACGCTGAACCTGGTATTGGGTTTTTCTCACCCTATTGATTACATTCTGCCTGAAGGCGTGTCGGCTGAAACACCTAGCCAGACTGAAATCGTCTTGAGTGGGAATGACAAACAACTGCTCGGCAAGGCAGCTGCGGAAATCCGCGCCTTCCGTCCGCCCGAGCCTTACAAAGGTAAAGGTGTTCGCTACGCTGACGAGCATGTTCGTCGTAAAGAAGCGAAGAAAAAGTAAGGGCTAGCATATGAGCGATAAAAAGGTTTCAAGATTGCGTCGTGCTCGTCGTGCTCGTAACAAGCTGCGTGAACTGCGCGCAGTACGTTTGAGCGTGCATCGCACACCTCGTCACATTTACGCACAGCTCATTTCCGCCGAGGGCGACAAGGTACTGGCGAGTGCCTCGACCCTGGACAAGGAATTGCGCTCCGGTGCGACTGGCAACATCAGCGCTGCTGAAAGCGTTGGTAAGTTGATTGCTGATCGTGCGAAGGCCGCGGGCGTGACTAAAGTAGCGTTTGACCGTAGTGGATTCCGTTTCCACGGTCGAGTGAAAGCGCTGGCTGATGCAGCCCGTGAAAGTGGATTGGAATTCTAAGGTTTTAGGCGATGGCATTTAACGAGCAAAAAGACAAGGCAAACACCGAAGGCCTGCAGGAAAAACTGGTTCAGGTTAACCGTGTTGCTAAAGTGGTTAAGGGTGGTCGTATCTTTAGCTTTACCGCTTTGACGGTAGTTGGCGACGGTAACGGCAAAGTCGGTTTTGGTCGCGGTAAGGCTCGTGAAGTGCCTGTAGCTATTCAGAAAGCGATGGAAGCTGCGCGCCGCAATATGGTTCAGGTCGACATCAAAGGCGACACACTGCAATACGCAGTGAAAGCGAACCACGGTGCATCTAAGGTTTACATGCAGCCCGCGTCAGAAGGTACTGGTGTAATCGCCGGTGGTGCAATGCGTTCGGTTCTGGAAATTGCCGGTGTACATAACGTATTGGCCAAGTGTTACGGTTCCACTAACCCTGTGAACGTAGTGCGTGCGACCATTAAAGCACTGCAAAGCATCTCTTCTCCTGAAGAAGTTGCGGCGAAACGTGGCAAGACCGTAGAAGAAATTCTGGGTTAATAACGGACAGGCTTTAGACATGAGTAAGATCAAGGTAACTCAAGTGCGTTCGATTGCCGGACGCCTGAAATCTCACAAAGCCTGTGTGGCGGGATTGGGATTGCGCAGAATCGGTCACACCGTAGAAGTGGAAGATACTCCTTCTGTTCGCGGCATGATCAATAAAGTGAACTATTTGGTACGTGTTGAGGGTTAAGAAATGAGCGATTTGCGTTTGAATACCCTGAGCCCGGCGCCAGGCCGCACTAAAGACGCCAAGCGCGTTGGTCGCGGTATTGGTAGTGGTCTCGGTAAAACTGCCGGCCGCGGACACAAAGGTTTGAAATCTCGTTCAGGCGGTAGCGTACGTCCAGGTTTCGAAGGCGGTCAGATGCCTTTGCAAAAGCGTCTGCCTAAGTACGGTTTTACTTCGCGTATCGCGATGGTAACCGCGCAGATTCGCACTTCTGAGCTGAACAAGATTACAGACGAAGTGGTTGATCTGGATGCGTTGAAGCGTGCAGACCTGATCAGCAACAATATCGAACGCGCAAAAGTGTTTTTGTCTGGTGACGTGACCAAGGCTGTAACCATCAAAGGTTTGGCCGTGACAAAGGGCGCTCGCGAAGCGATCGAGAAAGCTGGCGGCAAAGTCGAGGATTAAGGCGAACCCCATGGCGAAGTCCAGTCCCGCAACAACTGGAAAGCAATCAGGATTAGGCGAGCTGTTGGCTCGCCTTCGTTTTCTTTTCCTGGCGATAGTTGTCTATCGCATCGGAACCCATATTCCGGTTCCAGGAATTAACCCTGATCAGCTCGCTGCGCTGTTCAACCAGAATCAGGGGACAGTTTTGGGACTGTTCAATATGTTTTCTGGGGGGGCTCTTGAGCGCATGAGTATTCTTGCGCTGGGGATTATGCCGTATATCTCTGCGTCGATTATCATGCAGTTGATGTCGGCGGTAAGCCCGCAGCTTGAGGCCTTGAAGAAAGAAGGCGAGGCGGGACGCAGACAGATCAGTCAATACACGCGTTATCTGACCGTAGTATTGGCAACCTTGCAGGCCACCGGTATGGCGGTCGGTATGGGAAGCCAGGGCTTGGCCTACAGTGCTGATATTAGCTTCTACTTCACCGCCGTGGTGTCCTTGGTAACCGGCGCGGTGTTTATGATGTGGCTGGGTGAGCAGGTAACGGAACGCGGTATTGGTAACGGCATCTCGATGCTGATCTTCGCGGGTATCGTTGCTGGTTTGCCGAGAGCGGTAGGGCAGTCACTGGAGCAGGCGCGTCAGGGTGAACTGAATATCCTGATTTTGCTGGGTATTCTGGTGCTTGCTGTTGCTGTGATTTACCTGGTGGTGTTCATCGAGCGCGGTCAGCGCCGGATTACGGTGAACTACGCTAAACAGCAGCGCGGCAATAAGTTGTATCAGGGGCAGTCTAGTCACTTGCCCATGAAAGTGAATATGGCGGGTGTTATCCCGGCGATCTTTGCGAGCTCTATTTTGCTGTTCCCTGCGTCAATCGCGCAGTGGGTTGGTCAGGGCCGCGAAGGTATGGAGTGGCTTCAGGATCTGGCTTTGGCAATTGGCCCGGGCCAGCCGCTGAACATTCTGTTGTTTACCGCATTGATTGTGTTCTTCTGTTTCTTCTACACGGCATTGATGTTCAATCCCGATGAAGTGGCAGATAACTTGAAACGTTCCGGTGCGTTTTTGCCGGGTATTCGTCCCGGTAAGCAAACGGCGACGTATATTGATGGTGTTCTGACCCGTCTGACAATGTTTGGCTCTGTGTATATCGCCGGGGTGTGTTTGTTGCCACAGTTTTTGGTGGTGATGTGGAACGTGCCCTTCTATCTCGGCGGAACCTCATTGCTGATCGTCGTTGTTGTGGTGATGGACTTCATGGCCCAGGTTCAATCTCACTTGATGTCGCAGCAGTATGACTCGGTGATGAAAAAGGCCAATTTGAAGAATTATGGTAGCGGCGCACGCTAAAAGGTGTGCGTTGCAGTTTTAGCTGTTGGAGTGTCGAAATGAAAGTTCGCGCATCAGTCAAGGCAATTTGCCGCAACTGTAAAATTGTTCGCCGGAAAGGTGTTGTTCGCGTTATTTGCAGCGCGGAACCACGCCATAAGCAACGGCAGGGCTAAGAGTTTTATTTTGGGCTTGAAAAGTGGCTTGCTAGCGGCTAGACTACTGCGCCTTTCGCGCGGTGGTCGCGTTGTTTTTGCAGCGACATTGCTCAAGCATAATGTAACAGATTTAACTGGAGTAATCTGAATGGCTCGTATTGCGGGTGTCAACATACCAGATAACAAGCATGCGGTTATCTCGTTGACCTATATTTATGGCATCGGTCGTACCACAGCTAAGAAGCTGTGTGCGGGTAGCGCAATTGCGGAAGACGTGAAAATCGGCGATCTGACAGAAGAGCAGCTGGACAGCCTTAGAAATGAAATTTCTAAAATGGTTGTTGAAGGTGATCTGCGTCGTGAAGTGTCCATGAATATCAAGCGCCTGCTCGACCTGGGTTGCTATCGTGGTCTGCGTCACCGTAAGAGCCTGCCGCTGCGCGGTCAGCGTACCAAAACCAATGCGCGTACCCGTAAAGGTCCTCGTAAGCCAATTCGTAAGTAATCGGCTGACCAGAATAGGCAAGCGCCTTTAGTGTAGCTACACCATTAGTGTAGTGTTGATATTAGAAGCAGGAATCAAGCATGGCTAAACCCGGCAAGCAGGCTCCACGCAAGAAGGTCAAAAAGACCGTCGTGGACGGTGTGGCTCATATCCACGCCTCGTTTAACAACACCATCGTAACTATCACAGACCGTCAGGGTAACACCCTGAGCTGGGCAACTGCCGGTGGCAGTGGCTTCCGCGGTTCACGTAAGAGCACCCCGTTTGCAGCACAGGTTGCAGCTGAGCGTGCCGGTACCGCAGCAAAAGACTACGGTCTGAAGAACCTGGATGTCGAAGTTAAGGGCCCAGGTCCTGGTCGTGAATCCGCTGTTCGTGCATTGAATAATTGCGGTTACAAGATCACCAATATCACAGACGTGACGCCCATTCCACACAATGGTTGCCGTCCTCCCAAGAAACGTCGCGTGTAATTAACAGTTGAGGAATTCTGAACATGGCTAGATATTTGGGCCCAAGCTGTAAATTAGCCAGACGGGAAGGCACCGACCTGTTCCTGAAAAGTGGCGTTCGCCCCCTGGATTCAAAGTGCAAGGCTGAAACAGCGCCTGGTATGCACGGAGCGCGTCGTGGTCGTCTGTCTGACTACGGTGTGCAGTTGCGTGAGAAGCAGAAAGTACGTCGCATGTATGGCGTTCTGGAAAAGCAATTCCGCAGCTACTACAAAAAAGCGGCAAGCAAAAAAGGCGCAACCGGTGAAAACCTGCTGCAATTGCTTGAAAGCCGTCTGGATAACGTTGTTTATCGTGTAGGTTTTGGTTCTACCCGTGCCGAATCGCGTCAGCTGGTTTCTCACAAAGGCATTCTGGTAAATGGCAGCGTTGTAAACGTACCTTCATACCAAGTTCAGCCTGGTGATGTGATCAGTGTTCGTGAAAAAGCTAAGAAGCAGTTGCGGGTTCAGTCTGCATTGGCTCTGGCTGGTCAGCGTGGTGATGTTGCTTGGATCGACGTCAACAGCGACAAAATGGAAGCCGTTTTCAAAAACGCTCCAGATCGCAGTGATTTGTCGGCTGAGATCAACGAACAGCTGATCGTCGAGCTTTACTCTAAGTAAGGTAGCCAAACAACCATCAATCACAGGTGAGCTATGCAAAGTGCAGTGAATGAATTTCTAACCCCGCGAGTGATTCAGGTTGAAGAGCTGGGTAAAACCCGCGCTAAAGTCACCCTGGAGCCGCTTGAGCGTGGCTTTGGGCATACGCTGGGTAATGCGTTGCGCCGCATTCTTTTGTCTTCAATGCCTGGCTGTGCGGTAACTGAAGTCGAAATCGATGGTGTTTTGCACGAGTACAGCGCTATTGAAGGCGTTCAAGAAGACGTGATTGAAATCATGCTCAACTTGAAAGAAGTTGCTGTTATGTTGCACGGTAAGGACCAGACGGTTCTGACCCTGAGCAAGCAGGGCGAAGGCCCGGTAACTGCTGGCGATATTCAGACCGATCACGAAGTGGAAATCGTTAATGAAGACCACGTGATTGCTAACCTGAACAGCACTGGTAACCTCAATATGCGCCTCACCATCGCGCGCGGTCGCGGCTATGTTCCTGCCGACGCTCGTGACGCTGGTGATGAAGAAGTTCGCTCTATTGGTCGCCTGCAGCTGGATGCGAGCTACAGCCCCGTTCAGCGCGTGAGCTATGTAGTAGAAAGCGCACGTGTTGAGCAGCGTACTGACCTGGACAAGCTGGTTCTGGATCTGGAAACCAACGGTACCATCGACCCGGAAGAAGCGATCCGTCGCGCGGCGACCATTCTGCAGCAGCAGTTGGCTGTCTTTGTTGACCTGGAAAGTGCCGGTGAGAAGGAGCCCTCTCGCGAAGAGAGCGAGGTTGATCCGATCTTGCTGCGTCCGGTAGATGACCTTGAGCTGACTGTACGTTCTGCGAACTGCCTGAAAGCGGAAAATATTTACTACATCGGTGATCTGGTACAGCGCACTGAGGTTGAGCTTCTTAAGACCCCTAACCTGGGTAAGAAGTCTCTTACAGAAATTAAAGATGTGCTTGCTTCTCGCGGACTGTCTCTGGGCTTGCGCCTGGATAACTGGCCGCCAGCCAGCCTGAGAAATGATGACCGGGTATTGGCCTAAGGGTCAAGAATTTGGCCGAACGGCCACTGGTTAAGGTACATGCTGAGATAGCATCAACATTTATTTGAGGAAATTGCAGCCATGCGTCATCGTCATAGCGGCCGCCAACTGAACCGTAACAGCTCACATCGCAAAGCGATGTTTCGCAATATGACGGCTTCACTAGTTGAGCACGAACTGATTAAAACCACTCTGCCTAAGGCCAAAGAATTGCGCCGCTATGCAGAGCCACTGATTACACTTGCGAAAACTGACAGCGTAGCGAATCGCCGTCTGGCGTTCAGCCGTCTGCGCAGCGACGAAGCGGTAGGCAAGCTCTTCTCTGAGCTGGGCCCTCGCTACAATGGCCGTCCCGGTGGCTACCTGCGTATCATGAAGTGCGGTCTGCGCACTGGTGATAAAGCGCCAATGGCTTATGTTGAGCTGGTTGGACGCGAAGTGGTTCAAGACGTTGAGGGTGACGACGAGGATTGATCTTCGAGCGTTGTACTCAAAAGGCCGGCATTGTTGCCGGCTTTTTTTTGTCTGAAATTTATGGTTTGAAATTTTCGGTGGGTAGTGGGCAAGGCGATAGCCTATGCCCGCTTGGCGGCCTTTTTAGGGCTAAGCATGGGAGCGAGAAAACGCCCAGTGTGGGAGTTTTTCATTGTGGCGACCTGCTCGGGAGTGCCTTCTGCAATGATTTGACCGCCGCCACTGCCGCCTTCAGGGCCGAGATCGACTATCCAGTCGGCTGTTTTGATCACGTCGAGGTTGTGCTCGATAACAACGACGCTGTTACCGTGGTCGCGGAGGCGGTGAAGTACCTGAAGCAGAAGTTGTATGTCTTCGAAATGAAGCCCGGTGGTGGGTTCGTCGAGGATGTACAGGGTCTTGCCGGTGTCGCGCTTGGAAAGCTCCCGAGCCAACTTCACGCGCTGCGCTTCACCGCCCGACAGCGTCGTAGCCGCCTGGCCGAGGCGAATATAGCTCAGGCCGACATCCATCAATGTTTGAAGTTTTTTCTTAATGGCCGGGATGTTTTCGAAGAAGCTATTGGCATCTTCGACGGTCATCTCAAGCACCTCGTGGATGGTTTTGCCTTTGTAATGCACCTCCAGGGTTTCGCGGTTGTAGCGTTTGCCCTGGCACACTTCGCAGGCGACATAGATGTCGGGCAAAAAGTGCATTTCCACCTTGGTGACGCCGTCACCCTGACAGGCCTCGCAGCGACCGCCTTTTACATTGAAGCTGAAACGTCCGACTTTGTAGCCTCTTGACCGGGCTTCTTCGGTGCCGGCGAACAATTCCCGAATAGAGGTGAAAATCCCGGTATAGGTTGCGGGGTTGGAGCGCGGGGTTCGGCCGATGGGGCTCTGGTCAATATCGATACACTTGTCGACCAGGTCGAGTCCGTGAATATCGCTATAGGGTGCGGGCTTTAGGGTGCTGGCGCCGTTAAGGACGGTGGCGGCAATGGGGTATAGGGTGTGGTTGATCAGGGTGGATTTGCCTGACCCTGAAACGCCGGTAATACAGGTCATCAGCCCCAACGGAATTTGCAGGTCGACGTCCTGCAGGTTGTTGCCGATTGCGCCTTCCAGGCGGAGGATCTTGTCGGGATCAACAGGGTGGCGCTTTGCTGGCACTTCAATGCGTTTCTTCCCGGAAAGGTATTGGCCGGTCAGGGAGTGTTTGTTTTTCAGAATGGCGGGCAGGTTGCCTGAGGCGACAATTTCACCGCCGTGTACCCCGGCGCCGGGGCCGATATCAATAATATGGTCTGCGGTGCGGATGGCGTCTTCGTCGTGTTCGACAACAATAACCGTGTTGCCGATGTCGCGAAGGTGGCGCAGGGTGTTGAGTAAGCGTTCGTTGTCGCGCTGGTGTAGGCCGATGGAGGGCTCGTCAAGGATGTACATGACACCAACCAGGCCGGCGCCAATTTGGCTGGCCAGGCGGATGCGCTGGGCTTCGCCGCCTGAGAGGGTGTCGGCACTGCGGTCAAGGGTGAGGTAGTTCAGTCCGACGTCAACCAGGAAGCTGAGTCGGTCGTTGATTTCCTTAAGGATTTTTTCCGCAATTTGTGCACGGCGGCCGCTGAGTTTGAGTGTGTTGAAATACTCCTTGGCGGCGCCCACGGGGAGGCTGTTGATTTCCGGCAGGGTGTTGTCGTTTATGAACACATGACGGGCTTCTCTGCGCAGTCGCGTGCCCTGGCAATCCGGGCAGCTTTGGGTGCTGAGGAATTTTGCCAGGTCTTCGCGCACGGTCTGTGAGTCAGTGTCTCGATAGCGGCGCTCCATATTGGGGATAATGCCCTCAAAGCGGTGCTTGCGCTTAAAGGAGTCGCCCCGGTCGTTGATGTAGGTGAAGCTGATTTCCTCGTCGCCGCTGCCGTAGAGTATTTTTTCGCGATGCTTTTTACTCAGTGACTCAAAGGGGGCGTCGATATCAAAGGCATAGTGCTCCGCCAGTGAGGTGAGCAGGTGGAAATAATAGACGCTGCGCCGGTCCCAGCCGCGAATGGCGCCGGTAGCGAGGCTTGCTTCGGGGTGCTGGATGATCTGGCTTTCGTCGAAATACTGGCGGACGCCCAGGCCGTCGCAACTGCCGCAGGCCCCCATCGGGCTGTTAAAGGAAAACAGTCGTGGCTCAAGTTCGCTCAGGCTATAGCCGCAATGCGGGCAGGCGAACTTGGCGGAAAAGACCAGCTCTTCCTTGAGGCTGTCGTCCATTGGCGCGATTGCAGCGATGCCGTCACTGAGCTCCAGTGCGGTTTCAAAGGACTCCGCCAGGCGCTGTGCCAGGTCGGCGCGAACCTTGATGCGGTCGACAACAACCTCAATATTGTGCTTCTTCTTTTTGTCCAGCGCCGGTGTGTCATCCAGATCTGTCACGATGCCGTCGATGCGGGCCCGAACAAAGCCCTGACTGCGCAGCTTCTCGAACAGGTGTAAGTGCTCACCTTTGCGATTCTTTACGACCGGGGCGAGCAGCATCAGCTTGCTGCCTTCTGGGAGGGCCAGCACGGCATCGACCATTTGACTGACGGTTTGTGCGGTCAGCGGCTCGTCGTGGTCGGGGCAGCGGGGTTCGCCGACCCGGGCATAGAGCAGGCGCAGATAGTCGTGAATTTCGGTGATTGTACCCACGGTGGAGCGGGGGTTGTGCGAGGTGGACTTTTGCTC
>JBFEVY010000261.1:0-5141 GCA_041546665.1 Spongiibacteraceae bacterium
GCGGGGTTGTCCTTGAGTTGTTTGCTGCGCAGATTGTGCGGGTCGAGCTCGGCAATAATCGTCAGTTGCTCAACGGTCGGCGCCGGCGTGGTAGGCACCTTGTCAGGGATACACAATTCAAAGCCGGTGTTTTCCACCACCTGCTCAACGCTGATACCCGGGTGAACGCTAACCAGACGCAATTGCTTGTTCGGGCCGCCAAAATCCAGCACACACAAATCGGTGATGATGCTGCGCAGGTCGATATCGTCAAAGCTGTAACCCTTGGGCAGACGCTCCGGGTTATAGCCGATGCTGGACACCACATCGCACTCACCGTCGATAAACACCCGCGTGTTGTGCGCGTTCACCATAAAGGAGTTGGCGTGGGAGATGGAGTTACCGGGAAAGCCCCGCACCCCGAGCATCTGCACCTTGGGCTGGTCATAATTGCCACCCAGCGCTGAAATATTGGTCTGGCCAAAGCGGTCAACCTGGGTGGGGCCACCGGTGATATGGCGACGGCCGCTCCAGACATTGTCGAAAATGCGCGAGAAGCCCATCCAGCTTTCGTTTTGTTGTTTGAAGTCCGCCGGCCGCGCGCCCACAGGATTGGGCTCGGACAAAATCCACGCTTCGGAGTCGGTCATCATAATGTCGGTGTTGCAGGTCTTCATCGCCAGACTCGCGGCGATGCGAGGCAGCACACCAATACCAGTGACCAGCACCTCGCCATCGTTTTCGTAGATGGCGGCGTTGGCGCAGATCATCAATTCGGCCAGGCTGTAATCTGTTGCAGGAGTACCCATTGTCATCTTCTCCTCAGTAGACCGGCAGGGGTAATTGACGAATCGCATCCAGTCCGCCTACCGCGTCCTGATACTCCGCTTCGCTCTTGCCATCGATAAATTGCTCGCGATAGGCAGCGAAGCCGCCCTCTTTTGCAGAACCGTTATAGGCCTGGAAATGAGGCACGTCGAAGCCGTAATTCGGCGCACAGGAACTGGGGTGGGCACCACCGGCCACCGGTATCACGCCGGTGGTCTGACTGCGCTCCCAAAATACAAAACGCGCCTGGGCCTCGTCGGCAAAAAATTCGGTGTCGACCAATTCTTCAGTGGAGACAAAGGTCTTGTCCGCGGCGCGGGCAAACCAGTCGTCCATGTAGTGGTCCGGGCTGGTGATCTGGCAGACGCCGCGAGAATCCGCGCGATTAACGTGAATCAGCGCCGCATCCAGCTTGAGGGCCGGCATCGCCACCCACTCCTTGTCGTCGTAGGGCGAGTCAATCACCTTGATATCCGGGTTGCGGGTAATGACATCGGTGCCCAAGCCCACCTTGGTGGGAATATAGGGGCAGCCCCAGGCTGCGGCTCGCAGCCCAAGCAGCATCATGCCCTCGTCGATTTCCATCACCTCGATCTCACCGTTCTGGCGGGCCTGGCGGAAATACGGCTCAAGGGGAATAAAGTCCAGGGAGACAAAGGCAAAGACGAGCTTCTTGACCTTGCCAGCGGCGCACAGCATGCCCACGTCGGCACCGCCGTAAGCAACGATGGTGAGGTCCTTCAAATCGGATTTCAAAATCTCGCGCACCAGGGCCATCGGCTTGCGACGCGGCCCCCAACCACCGATCCCGATGGTCATGCCATCGCGAAGCTGGCCGACGAGATCCTGTAATTGCATCTCTTTGTTCACGGTTGCTCTCCTGTTTCCGGGCCTGGGGCGAGGTCGAACTGACACCGCCCGCCGCGCACCGGCAAGTAATACGATTACATTATTTTTACGCAAAGATAAAAATAAAACAATCAATAAAAAATTAAATCGTATTTAAACTATCAAAATAATACGCATTTTATAATTATTCGGCGTCATCACTATCGACTATACGGCTCATCCGGTAGTCGTGTTTTACGAAGTTGACCCCCAGCGAACACTCGGTGCGACGCACCCCGGGCAGGCCGCTGATCTCCCGGTGCAGAAAGCTCGCCAGTTCGGCGTTGTCCTGCACCAGAGTAATGGCCAGCAGGTCAAAACGGCCCAGCATCTTGCCCACAAAACCGATTTCCGGCACCCCGGCGAGGTGTTCCGCCAGCGCGTCGCACTGACCGCTGCGCTCAACCTCGATCCAGATATAGGCCAGGATGGGATTGCGAAGCCGGGCGATATTGGTCATTGCGGTAATGCGCAGCTGCCCTTCGGCCTCCATGCGCTTGATGCGCGAGCGCACTGTGCCTTCAGTGATTCCCAGCTCCGCGGCAATCTTACGGTTGCTGGTGCGGGCATCGGCGGACAGGCCTTCCACAATGCGGCGATCGAGCTCATCGAGGGATTTTTTCACCACCATTCCCGCTACACCCCGTGCCCGAATGGCACCCAGTTTGACTGATTCTTCAACACATCCAGGGCGATGGACGGCTC
Organism: Spongiibacteraceae bacterium; assembly: GCA_041546665.1. Taxonomy (GTDB): domain Bacteria; phylum Pseudomonadota; class Gammaproteobacteria; order Pseudomonadales; family Spongiibacteraceae; genus Spongiibacter. The sequence continues at coordinate 2,401 of JBFEVY010000261.1, forward strand.
CAGTTTGCGGATTCCCGGCACCGCCGCCAGGCGGCTCAGCAGACGGGTTAAATCGTCCTGATCCCGCGCCACCGCCAGGGTTTCAATATCGAGGGTGCCCACCACCTGACACACCGAAAACACTTCCGGAAAAGTCGCCAGGTCCTCCGCGACATCCTCAGCGGGACGTCCCTCCACCTGAATGCCCACCGCCAGCATCATGCCGTAGCCCACGGCCTCGTAATCGGTAACCGCCACCACTCGCAGGCTGTCGCCCTCTTCGAGGCGGCGCACCCGCGAGCGCACTGTGGCCTCGGTCAGGCCCAGCGCGTCGGCCAGCGCCTTGTAGGGCATTCTCCCGTCGCGGCGCAGGTGGTTGATGATGCGGTAGTCCACCTCATCGAGTTTTTGTTTTTCTGTTTCCATTACGACGGTTCCGAAACGTTCGCCAAGGCGCGTTTTTTCAATTCGGTTTTCAACACCTTGCCCGAGGCATTGAGTGGCAGGGCGTCAACAAATTCGATAAACATCGGCTGCTTATAGCGCGCCAGGTGCGCCGCGCAGTGTTCACGCAGCTGCGCCTCGCTGACGGTCGCGCCCGGCTTCAACACCACAAAGGCCGATCCCACCTCGCCCTGGGGCGGGCGCGGCACGCCAACCACAGCGGCCTGGGCAACACCGTCCAGCAGGTAGAAGCACTTCTCCACCTCCGCCGGGTAGACGTTTTCGCCGTTCATGATGTACATATCTTTAAGGCGGTCAGTTATGCGCAAGTAGCCGCGCTCGTCCATCACCCCGATATCCCCAGTGCGCAACCAGCCCTCGGGCGTAATTGCCTCGGCGGTGGCCTCGGGCTGTTCAAAATAGCCCTGCATCACGTTGTAGCCGCGCACCCACACCTCGCCGTCGCAGCCGCGCTCGACTTCCTTGCCGGTCGCCGGGTCGGCGCAGATCACCTCTACCCCCTCAATGGCGCGGCCACAGGTATTGGCAATAATTTCCGCATCGTCATCGGGGCGACAAATGGTCACCACGCCGGTGGATTCGGTCAGGCCGTAGGCGGTCACCACGGTGTCAAAGCCGAGGATAGTGCGCATATCGCGCACCAGTTGCACCGGCACCGATGCCGCGCCGGTCACGCCCAGACGCAGACTGGAAAGATCGTATTTTTCCCGCTCGGGGTCGGCAAGAATCATCTCGTACAGCGACGGCGCGCCGGGCAACATGCTGACCTTTTCATTCTGGATTGCCGTCATCACCGCCTGGCGGTCGAAGCGGCGCATCGGCAAAATGGTTGCGCCGCAGATCAGCGCCGCCAGCCAACCGGCCTTATAGCCAAAGCTGTGAAAAAACGGATTGATGATCAGGTAGTTGTCGTCGCGCCGCAGGCCAACCGTATCCGCCCAGCTCTTGAATACCCGAATATTCTGTTCGTGGCTGCACAGCACCCCCTTGGCCTTACCGGTGGTGCCGGAGGTGAACAGCATGTCGGCGCTGTCAGCGGGCCGCACCGCGCGCTCAATTGCAATATAGGCGGCTTTATCGGCACGTTCGGCTCCGGCAAGAAACGCTGGCCAGCTGATCGCTCCCTCTGCATCGCCTTCCAGCAGCACCCGGTGGCGCAAAGCCGGCAGGTCTTCCCCTTCCAGTGCTGCCAGGGGCTCCAGCCCTTCGAGCTGCGCCACGGTCATTAATACCGACACCCCCGCCCGTCGCAGAATATCTGCAGCCTCGGGCCCTTGCAGACGCGTATTGAGCGGCACCAGCACCGCGCCAAGAGACTGCAGGCCCAGTGCCGCAATAATCCATTCAGAGAGGTTCGGCGCCCAGATCGCCACGCGATCACCCGACACCACGCCAAGCCCCATAAAGGCCATCGCCGCCTGGCGGCGCAGGTCATTGAGCTGGCTGTAACTGATATCCCGGCCGTCTTCCCGAATAGCGGGCTTGGCCGAATACTGCTGCGCCGCCCACCCCACAAGCTGTGGTGCAGTCAGGGGAACTGCAAAATCAGGCTGCAGCGTAGACGACATAGAGGGGCACTCCCGGCGAGATTAATTCGCCGAAAGTGTAAGAGCAGGGGCGGCAAACAACAAGGGTTTTGCGTAATCCAAACTAACTATAATTACGCATTTCAAAAATTCGCCACATCAAAAGCGCTGCCAGGCAGTTGATTTTCGTTTTCGAGGCCGCCAATGCAAGCGGAAGGCCGCCCCGACAAAAACATGCGAAAAACGGTGGGACCGACCCTCGGGTTTACATAGTGTAAATGAGCATTTTGAGCCTGTTTTTAACGCCGCAGTGGCAACGCAGATAGAAAATCAACAGCCTGCTAGCGGGTTTTGAAGAAAGACGACAGATCACTCAACTGCCGGGTCTGCGCCGCCGCCACCGCCGGGCAGTAAAGCTGCCCACCGTGAACGCTCAAACCGCTGGCCAACCCCGAATCGCTTGCCAATACTTCGGCTAACGGCGCTGCGGCGAGCTTTTGCACATAGGGTAAGGTCGACTGACTCAAGGCCAGGCTCGCGGTGCGCCCCACCGCACTGGGTATGTTTGCCACACAGTAGTGAACAATCCCCTGCTCAATAAAGGCGGGATCGGCGTGACTGGTGGGACGCGTGGTTTCAAAGCAGCCGCCCTGATCCACCGACACATCCACCAGCACCGAGCCCGGCGCCATCAGAGGCAGGTGCGAGCGGTACAGCAGCTTCGGCGCCGACGCCCCGGGAATTAGCGCTGCCCCCACCACCATATCCACC
>JBFEVY010000394.1:0-2794 GCA_041546665.1 Spongiibacteraceae bacterium
GCCCAGCTTGTTGGCTTCGGTTACGGCAATGCGCTCGTGATCAACGTCGATTACGAAAATCGCGTCTGGCAGGCCGCCCATATCCTTGATACCGCCCAGGCTACGCTCCAGCTTTTCCATTTCACGGGTGCGCATCAGAGCTTCTTTTTTGGTCAGCTTGTCAAAAGTACCGTCCTGGCTCTGGGCTTCCAGTTCACGCAGGCGACGCACTGATTGACGAATTGTTTTGTAGTTGGTCAGCATACCACCCAACCAACGATGACTGACGTAAGGCATACCGGCACGGATAGCCTGCTCAGCAACAATCTTGCCCGCAGCGCGCTTGGTACCAACAAACAGAATCTTGTTTTTGTTGGCAGCCAGCTTGGCAATCGCATCCAGCGCATTGTTCATTGCAGGAACAGTGTGCTCGAGGTTGATGATATGAATTTTGTTACGGGCACCAAAGATAAACGGCGCCATTTTGGGGTTCCAGTAGCGGGTCTGGTGACCGAAATGGACACCCGCCTGCAGCATTTCACGCATGCTTACATGTGACATGATTTTTCCTTAATTTTCATCGGGTTAAAAACTTGCAAACACCCCGCAACCCAACCCAGACAACGTCCAGGGCACCCGGGATTACGTGACGGCATTTGCGCGTCGCTATTCCCCTCAGCGGAGGACCGCATTTTTGGGGCGCGTCTTTATACCACAACACCCTCGCCGCATAAAGCGAATTCTTCATCACCGCAAACGCGCATCGGGAAAATCGCCACCATCGTAACGATGGTTTACAATGCCGGGTTTTCGCGCCAAAAACGCCGCCCACAGCGGGCCAGCCCACAATCGACAACGCCTGAACACACGCTATTTATGAATGTAAGCATCAAAAGCCCTGAAGAAATTGCCGCAATGCGGGTCGCCGGCCGACTCGCCGCCGAAGTACTGGAAATGATCACCCCCTATGTTAAAGCAGGGGTTAGCACCGGCGAACTCGACAAGATTTGCCACGACTATATTGTTGATGTGCAAAAGGCGATTCCCGCGCCACTCAACTACAACGGTTTTCCGAAGTCCATCTGCACCTCGGTGAACGAAGTCATTTGTCACGGCATCCCCTCGGACAAAAAAATTCTGAAAAACGGCGACATCCTCAATATCGACGTCACCGTTATTAAAGATGGCTGGCACGGCGACACCAACCGCATGTTCTATATTGGCGAAGTTCCCCAGCACGCCATACGCCTTTGCGAGGTCACCCAGGAATGCCTGTACAAGGCCATTGAGCTGGTCAAACCCGGCTGCACCCTGAGTCAGATCGGCGAGGTGATCGCTCGACACGCCAGAAGCAATCACTACAGCGTCGTTGAAGAGTACTGCGGCCACGGCATCGGCCGCGTGTTCCACGAAGATCCCCAGGTATTGCACTACGGCGAAGGCTATCGCCGCAGTAACGATCTCGAGCTCAAGGAAGGCATGACCTTTACCATTGAGCCGATGATTAACGCGGGCAAGAAGCAAACCAAATTAAACACCAAGGATGGCTGGACTGTGACAACCCGGGATCGGCGCCTTTCGGCCCAATGGGAGCACACCCTGGCCGTCACCGCTGACGGTGTAGAAGTTCTGACGGCGCGCCCCGATGAGCCGTTCTACCGAGGGCAGGTATGACCGCTACCGTACAATCCAGCGCTGAAGCCCTCCAACAAGCGATCGCCGGCGCCAATTCAAAGGTCAGCGTCTACAAGGAATACCTCGCGAAGCTGGATTCAGACCTTCGCGAACGTTTCCTTGCTGGAACCCCCGCCCACGAACTCGTCTACCTGCGCTGTGAACGTATCGATATTCTGTTGCGCAATATCTGGGAAAGCTTTACCTGGAACGACGACATCTGTTTGATCGCCGCCGGCGGCTATGGTCGCGGTGAATTACACCCCCATTCCGACATCGACCTGCTGATTCTTACCGCCGATGACGGTGGACAGTACCAAGACAATATTGAACGCTTTATCACCCTGCTATGGGACATCAAGCTGGATATCGGCCACAGCGTACGCACACTGAGCGAATGCATACAGGCGGCCACCGACGATATCACTATTGTCACCAACCTGATGGAGTCCCGCGCTCTGATTGGCAGCCATTCCCTGCACGAGCAGTTAATGACGAAGACAGGGCCCGACAAAATCTGGCCCAGCGCTGATTTCTTCCGCGCCAAGTGGGACGAACAAATCGCCCGTCACCGCAAGTTCGGTAACACCGAGTACAACCTCGAACCCAACGTAAAAAGCTCCCCAGGGACACTGCGCGACATCCAGATGATCGGCTGGGTGGTAAAACGTCACTTTGGCGCGCAATCCATCGACGAATTGCGCGACCGTAAATTCCTCACCCAGGAAGAGCTGGACACTATTAAAGAAGGCCAGGATTTTCTTTGGCAGGTTCGTTTCGGCCTACACCTGATCGCCGGTCGCGAGGAAGACCGCCTGCTGTTTGACCACCAACGCGCCCTGGCCAACCAGTTTGGCTTCAAGGATGGCGACAGCAAGCTGGCGGTTGAGCGATTTATGCAGCAGTACTACCGCTGGGTACAACAGATTGGCGAGCTAAACGACGTGCTGATGCAGCACTTTGATGAAACCATTCTACGTGCCTGTGAGGCCGAAACCATTCTGGATATCAATCCGCGTTTCCGAATCCGCAATGGTCACATTGAAGTCCGCAATCAAAAAGTCTTTGAAAAAAACCCGTCCGCCCTGATGGAAATTTTTGTGCTTATGGCGCAAAACCCGGCTATCGATGGCGCCCGAGC
>JBFEVY010000393.1:0-2802 GCA_041546665.1 Spongiibacteraceae bacterium
ATGACACTAGAGGCTTAACTGTGGGACAGGAATTATCCGTTGTACAACTGGTCATGCAGGCCAGTATTTTTGTGCAGGGAATTATGGCGATTCTGGTACTGGCATCGCTGGTCTCCTGGTACATGATTGTTCAGCGAATGATGTACTTCAATATGCTGGGCGAAGAACTGAAAAAGTTCGAAAACAAATTCTGGTCCGGTACCGATCTGAAATCGCTGTACGAGCAGGGCAGTGACCCTAAACACCAGCCGGTGGGCATGGAGAGCATTTTTCGCGCCGGCTACAAGGAATTCACCCGCCTGGCAACGCGGAAAATGGATGCCGACGCCATCATGGAAAGCTGCCAGCGGTCGATGCGGGTAGCGCAGTCCCGTGAAGAAGAGCAAATGGAAAACAGTCTGCCCTTCCTGGCGACGGTAGGCTCTACCAGTCCTTACGTTGGCCTGCTGGGTACAGTGTGGGGGATTATGTCCTCCTTCCACGGCCTCGGTCAGGTTCAGCAGGCGACCCTGCAAACCGTAGCACCGGGTATCTCGGAAGCCCTGGTGGCAACCGCAATGGGTCTGCTTGCGGCAATCCCGGCGGTGGTCAGCTACAACCGCTTTTCGGCCAAGGTCGATTCCTACGCGGGTAAGTACGAAACCTTCTCCGAGGAGTTTTTCAGTATCCTCCATCGCCAGGTTCATGCGCGCTCATGAAATATTGTGTAACTGACCGCGCAGGAGAGTCGTAATGAGTCGCCGGGCGAAACGCAAACCCATGTCAGACATCAACGTTGTTCCCTATATCGACGTGATGCTGGTGCTGTTGGTGGTCTTTATGGTCACCGCGCCGCTGCTGGTGCAGGGCGTGCAGGTTGACCTGCCGCAGGCGAGCACCGAGCCGGTCCCGCAAAAAGATGACGACCCGATCGTGGTGTCGGTCGACAAGCAGGGTCGCTACTATGTCAGCCTGGGTGACCCGGACAAACAAGGTGAGCCCGTTGAGTTGGCCTCCATTGGTGACAAGCTCAGCAAAATCCTGCGCAACAAGCCGAAAACCCCGGTAATGGTGAAGGGTGATACCGCGGTGGACTACGGCAGTGTTGTGGCGGTGATGGCGGTACTGCAAGGTGCTGGAGCGGAGTCCATTGGCCTGATCACCGAGGAACCGGGCCCGGCGGCCAGGAAGTAAATCATGTATACCCTGGTTCCCGCAGTTGTCAGTCTGGCATTGCATGGTCTGCTGATCTTTTTGCTGATTGTCGGTATACCCGGCAGCGCGCGGGAGTTGAACATCAAACCGGCGCCTCGGGTAATTCAAGCCAAGTTGATGCTGGACGCCAAACCGGTGCGTCAGCCAGCGGAAAAACCCAAACCCGCGCCGAAGCCCCAGCCAAAGCCGAAAGCCGAGCCCAAGCCTGAGCCAAAACCGGTCGCCAAGCCCGCGCCCAAACCCCTAGCAAAGCCCAAGCCGGCGGCGAAAACGGTGCCAGATAAAAAGGCGCCGCCCAAACCCAGTGCTGAGGAAATACGCCGCAAAGAAGCGGCGGAAAAGGCCGCCAAAGCTGCAGCAGAGAAGGCGCGGATTGAAGCGCTTGAGCAAGAGATTCGCCAACAGCAGGAAGACGATCTGGCCGCAGCGCTGGCTTCAGAAGATGAGGCCATGGAAACCGCCGAGGCGGTCTCCAGCTACAAGGATCTTATTGCGGTGCTAGTGCAGCGCAACTGGTCGCGGCCGCCCACGGCGCGCAATGGTATGGTCGCAGTGGTGGCAATAGAAACAATCCCCACCGGGCAGATCACTAATCAGTACATTGTTGAGGGCAGCGGCGACCCCGCGTTTGACCTCTCGGTCATTCGGGCGGTGACCAAGCTGGGGCATATCGAGGAGCTGAAGCAGCTTGCGACAGAAAACCCTACGGCCTACGAGAACAACTTCCGCCGTTTCAAATTTAAATTTGTCCCCCAGGATCTGAGGAGATAAAGGAAATCAAATCAATGAATTTACGTATATTGAGTCTACTGCTGGGTCTGCTGCTGAGTGTGAGTAGTTGGGCCGACCTGACCATTGAAATCAATGAGGGTAACGATGACCCGCTGTCGATAGCGGTGGTGCCCTTTGGCTGGTCGCCGGGAATTCCACTGGCGGAAGATGTGGCGTCTATTGTAGAGCGAGACCTGCACCGCAGCGGCCTGTTTGAGCCACTGAGCCGTTCCGACATGCTGAGCCGCCCCACCAGTGCCGCCGAAGTCTATTTTGGTGACTGGCGCAGCCTCGGTGTCGATTACGTTGTGGTTGGCAAGCTGCGCATGGGCGCGGGCAACAAGCTGGTTGCCGATTACGAACTGCTAGATGTGAACGCCCAGAAAGTGATCCTCAATGGCACCGAATCGAGTGGCTACGACAAGGTGCGCTATCTTGCCCACACCGTTAGCGACAAAGTATTTGAACGCCTGACCAATATTCGCGGTGCTTTTCGCACCCAGCTGCTCTACGTCTCTGCGGTGCGTGAAGGTGATACCCGGCAGCGTTTCCGTTTGCTGAAAAGCGATATCGACGGGGTGAACGAAGTCGTGCTGCGAGATCAAAACCAGCCGATCATCTCGCCGACCTGGGCACCGGACGGCAAGCGCATAGCCTATGTGTCTTTTGAGACAACCCGGCCGGCGATATTTATGCAAAACCTTGAGACCGGGGCGCGGGAACAGTTGACCAACTTCCGCGGCCTGAATGGCTCCCCGGCGTTCTCACCCGATGGCCGCTCTATGGCAATGGTGCTGTCGAAGGACGGCAGCCCGGATATCTATGTCATGGATCTGG
>JBFEVY010000163.1:0-8077 GCA_041546665.1 Spongiibacteraceae bacterium
CATCGCACTGGCGACGAGAATGCCCCTGCAACTCACAAACAAATCCGTCGGGGTGTTTCAGTGCGCTGCGCCCTGCGGACTAACCCACCTACCGTAAGAATTTGTGTCAATGGAAAAATCGTATCTCGAAATCATCAAAGCGATCGGCGAAGACAGCAGCAGAGACGGCCTCGTCGACACCCCCCAACGGGCAGCCAAGGCAATGGCTTTTCTCACCGAGGGTTATCAGAAAACCGTCGATGAAGTCGTAAACAACGCGCTCTTTGAGTCTGACGCCAACGAGATGGTCGTGGTCTCCAGCATTGAGCTTTACTCACTCTGCGAGCACCACCTTTTACCCTTTATTGGCAAAGCACATGTCGCCTATATTCCCAATGGCAAGGTACTGGGTCTGTCAAAAATCGCGAGAATCGTAGACCTCTACGCGAGGCGCCTGCAGATTCAGGAACAGCTTACGACACAAATCGCCGATACCATCATGTCGGTCACTGGCGCGCTTGGGGTGGGCGTCATTATCGAGGCGAAGCATATGTGCATGATGATGCGGGGCGTCCAAAAGCAAAATTCCATCATGCGCACATCAGCAATGTGCGGCACTTTCGAATCAAACCAGGCAACTCGCGACGAGTTTCTGTCGCTAATCAGTATTTCGGCTTAAGGGTTTCAGCTTATTTTTCTCAGGGCTTAAGTCCTACTCCGGCTCCTCAAACAGACGAACCCAATTCGGCTGAAACACCACCAGCGCCGTCACGAGCGTTCCATTGAGAAAGGCCTCCGGGAAGATCAGCAACGGCAGCAATGCGGCATTGTCCAGGCTCGTGCGCAGCAACTCCCACTGGCCGGAGCCTGCGATCAACAATAGAGCGACCAGCGCCATTATCACAACCGATAGCCCGCCCCCCAGAAACCCGGCCCCGAGGGTAAAGACAAAGCCTTTTGCCACCGCAATGCGTCGACTCAGCGCGAGGCTGATGTAGGAGCTCACTACCGGAGCCGCGACAGTGCACAGCGCGTCAACGCCGTAACTGCTCCACTCGCCCCCCGTAAGGAAGGTGGTAATCGCTAACGCCGACAAGCCCACCAGCACCGCCAGGCTCGCCCCCAGCAGCAACGCCACCGTTACCATCAGAACCGGGTGAAGACTCATTCCGACGGGAAGGTCGATCACCAACAGCCAGGCAAGGCTCAGCACCAAGGTTGTACCGAAGACCAAATGCTGACGCAACGACACCCGCAGCAGTTGCCAGGGCGCCAAATATCCCGCTGCGAGCCCCATAAGCAGGGTCACCCCCATCGCCACCCAGCGCACCCCGGCGCTCATCAAGTCCGAATCAAAGTGCATAGGCCGAGATACGCTCCGTAAAAGGAAACACTTATACCTAATTCCAGAACCGACGCAATTGACCTGCGTCAGTCACCTCTCGGGCTCTCCAAGCCCCAACGTCATAATTTATCTTTCTTGCAAGATAAATAAGTTATGATATTATCTTTCCAGAAAGATAAATTGCAGCTACCACTGAGAGTTATATGCCAAATCACCACAGCGCGCCGGAATTGTTCGAATTTTGTGCGGAAAATTGGCCCGAAACCCACAACACAGCCCACCAGTTTGGCCTGTACCTGCGCCGACTGAGCGAGTTAAATTCAGCGGAAAACATCCGAATTTTCAAGAAACACGGCTTAAGCGCCGCCGAATTTGACGTTTTGTCGACCCTGCGCCGCGCCAAAGCGCCGCATATTCTGAGTCCCAGCGAGCTTCAGTGCTCCACCCTGCTTTCCTCGGGCGGCCAGACCAAACTGCTTTACCAGTTGCAAGACCGAGGGCTGATTTCCCGCTCCCTCAACCCTGAGGACAAACGGGGCAAATTTGTTCATCTGACCGAAGCCGGCAAATTGCTGATAGAGGCCAGTATGTCCGAGATGCTCCAGCGCCAGGGAAATTTCTTGAGTAATTCAGGTTTAAAGAAAAAGGAGCGCAAACAGTTACTGGATCTACTCGGCAGGCTCCTTGCCTCTCTGGAGGCCCCACGTGATAGCGCAACTGACCACCAAGGCATTGCTGAACCTGCGCAAGGCCTTAATAAGGAATTGACAACTTGAGCCATTCTCCCCACCCCCATTTTCGCGTCGCCCTGGTCCTGGCCATGGCCACCGCGCTGGGCCCGCTCGCGCTGGATACTTATCTGCCCGCCTTCCCGGCTATGGCTGCCAGCCTCGACACAGGCGTTCATCAGATCTCCCTGAGCATCTCGGTCTACGTGTTGATGCTGGCGCTGGGTCAACTGATTGCAGGCCCGCTGTCAGACCGCCTCGGCCGGGCATCGGTGATGCTCACCGGGCTCGGTATATTCGGCGTGGCAAGCCTGCTGATCAGCCGCGTCACCAGCCTGGAAATGCTGATCCTGCTCCGCGCCCTCCAGGCCCTCGGAGGCGGCGCCGCTGCGGTCTGCGTTCCGGCACTCGTACGAGACCGCCTGTCTGGCAATGAAGCCGCGCGCTTTTTCAGCCTGATCGGCCTGATAATGATCATCGCACCGGCCATCGCCCCCAGCCTCGGTAGTTTTCTGCTGAGCGCCTTTGGCTGGCCGGGAATTTTCCTGTTTCTTGCCCTGTACGCCGCCTTTGTTGCCGTACTTGTGAAAGTGCAATTATTCTCGGGCCAATCTCCACGCCCCATTCAGCACCATCACAGCAGTGTGTGGCAACGCTACCGCGCCGTCTTTTCAGTGCGCCCGGCGATGCGCTTTATGTTTCTGCAGGGGCTGGCCTTTGCCACTATGCTGCTGTTTATCACCCACTCCGCGTTTATCTATCAGGAGCACTTTGGGGCCTCCCCCACCGCCTTCGCGTTGCTGTTTGGCGCTAACGTCGCATTGATGATTGTTATCAACCTGAGTAACCGCAAGCTGCTTCAGCACTTCCCCGCCGTTCGGGTATTGCGCTGGGGCTTGTGCCTGCAGGGCGTCGGCATCCTGTTGCTGATCCTGGTCGTCAACTTGGCACCGACATTGTGGCTGTTCCTGCCCGCGATGATGATTACCGTCGGCGCGATGGGTGCGATCACCCCCAATATTCAGGCCTGCTTTATGGACTACTTTGCCGAGCACGGCGGTACCGCGTCGGCACTGATTGGCGCAACCCAATTTTCCCTGGCCGGAGCCATATCGGGGCTGTCGACCCTGTTACCGGCGACAATAGGCTGGGTGGTGTTTGCCCAGGCAGTCTGCTCGCTGTTGTGCCTGGCGCTGATCCTGAGTAAATCCGAGCGCGAACTCCACCCACTTAGGTCTTTCGGAGAATAGCCAGTCGCAGGGAAAGGCTGCTAGCATCGTCCGTCAAATACCAGAGAGCAGCCTATGACCAAGCCGTCCCTCGACATCCGCATCGCGCAAGCACTCGATCTGATTGGTGATCAGGGCAACCCAACCGACACCGAGGGTCACCCCACGCGCAACGCGCCATCACCGCTGAAGGTCTTCCTGCCCTTTATCAAAGCGCGTCGCCAACGCCGCATACGGCGCCTGAAAGACAGCACCTCCGTCAACGCCTCAGAAGGCACAGGTATTAGCTTGCCGGCTGATCGGTGCTGGCACAGCAGCGGTCATCAGATGCAGCAGGGCGATCAACTGGAAGTTACAGTACACGGCCGGCTCTTTTTGTCCCGCCCCCTGGAGGTCAGCATTGGCCCTCATAGCTGTGTTTGGTACCGCATCGGCAACGGCCCAATTGCCCGGCTTCATCAGCAGCAACAAACGATTACTGCCGACCGTGACGGCGATCTGCAGTTTCAAGCAGCACTCCCTGGCGCCTTTGACACTCCCTGCGGAGCACTCTGCACCACGCCACCCCCGCCCGCGATGAAGGGCGAACTCAGCCTCAGCCTGAAACCCTTAGACGCCGCAACATCGCCAGCAACAGCTCAGACTCCCGCCGGCTGGAGCTATCTATGGCGCATCGGAGAGGCGGGGATTTTCAAACACTGCGAGGACGACAAATCGATTTGCTGCCATACCCACGGCGATGTGGGTATTCTTCAATACCCCATAGAACTGCCGCTAGACGAACAGCTTAGCCTGAGCTGGGAATGGCTGATGGAATCTCTGCCCTCGGAGCTGCCGGAGCATATCCAGCCCACCCATGACTACCTGTCTATTGCAGTGGAATTTGATAACGGCCTCGACCTGACTTATATGTGGAGCGCCCACCTGACGCCGGGCACCATTTTTCAGTGCCCGCTGCCCTGGTGGGACAAACGCGAAACCCACTGGGTGCTGCGTACGCCGAAAGACGGCCTGCAACACTGGCTGAGCGAACGCCGTTCGCTACTCAGTGATTATCAAAAAGCAATTGGCGGCCCGCTGCCCAAACGTGTCGTAAAAGTTTGGCTGATCGCCAATTCCGCATTTCAGAATGGCCAGGGTATTTGCCGCTACCGGCAGATTTTTCTGGAAAATGCCGACGGCATTCATCCGGTGCATACCGAGTAAACGCAATCTCGCCCCGGGGCGCAATCCGGGGCTAGCTCAACCAAGCCGCTGGCACCGTACTTGGCTTTTGCACGCCACGCAAAATACTCAAATGGTACTGCGCCCGCGGCAAGACACGGGAGAAGTAAAACTCGGCCAAAGCCAGGTCATCTGCCCGCTCATCACCGCCGCTGGCAAGCAGCATTTTCAACCAGAAATAGCCGTAGACGATATAGCCTGACATCATCAGGTAGTCCGTCGCCGCTTGCTCAATAATCTGGGAAGCATTGTTAGATTGAGACACCAGAGACTCCGAGACACTGCGCCAGTCACAGATATATCCCGCGAGCGCGCCCTGCAATTCAGCAACTGCATTCTCTGCCGGCTGCCGGCACAGCTCCAGCATGGTGTCACACAGCGCATCAAATTCAGCCCAGGCCGGCCCGGCAATCTTTCTTCCCAGCAGATCCAGCGCCTGAATACCCGAGGTCCCCTCGTAGATACGCGTTACGCGCACATCGCGCAGACGCTGCTCAATACCGGTTTCCGTGATATAGCCGTGGCCACCAAATACCTGAATACCGTAGTCCACGGCTTCAAACGCGACCTCGCAACCAAAGCCTTTTGCGATCGGGGTCAGCAGACTTAAGCGCGACGATGCCCTTGAGGCCTCTTCTTCGCTGCCGTAATCAGCGATATCCGCCTGCATGGCACACCACACCAGTAGCGAGCGCGCCGCGCGGGAAATCGACTTCTGGAACATCAACATGCGCTGAATATCAGCGTGCTCGACAATCGGCCCCGGCCCATCACCTTTTGCGCTGGCCGACCGGCCTGAAATACGTTCACGGGCGTAGGCCAAGGACGCCTGAAATGCCGCTTCCACCTGTGCCTGAGCTTGCTGCGCTGCGGACAGGCGAGACTTATTGATAAACACAAACATCGCCTGAAGGCCGCGGTTAGGCTTACCAATCAACCATCCCTTGGCACCATCAAAGGCCAGCGAACAGGTCGCGCTGCCCTTCAGGCCCATCTTTCCTTCAACGGCGAGACAGCTTATTGCATTATCCGCGCAGCCCTCATTCGGCAGCTTGGCTGGCACCAGAAACAGTGAGATACCTGCTGTACCTGCGGGCGCTTCGGGCAGGCGCGCCAACACCAGATGTACAATATTGCCGCTCAGGTCGTGACTGCCTGATGAGATAAAAATCTTTTGTCCGGTAATCGCATAACTGCCGTCTTCAAGGGGCTGCGCCTTGGTCTGCATGAGGTTCAAATCTGAACCGCATTGAGGCTCGGTCAAACACATTGTCCCCAACCACTCGCCGCTCACAAGAGACGGCAAATAGCGTTGCTGCAACTCCGCCGAGCCGTATTTTTCCAAGACTTTTATCGCGCCATCATTCAGTGTGGTGTACATACACCAGGACTGATTCGCGCCCTGCAAAAACTCGGTTACCAGAAACTTGAGCGAGTATGGCGCCGAGATACCGCCGTATTCACGGTCCTGCGCCAGACGTGGCCACCCCGCTTCGACATAGGCAGCCAGCGCCGACTTAAAACCCTGGGGCGCCACCACGGCACCATCAATCAGCTTTGCGCCCTGCGCATCGCCGGAGGCATTCAAAGGAGCCAATTGTTCATCGGCGAAGCGAGCCACCTCTTGCAGGATCGTCGACACATCCGCGGCATCGACATCAAAGTCGTCAGCGAGTGATTGATAGTGCGCCCGGTAGTCCAGCGAGTTGTTAAGCAGGGCTTCCACCTCTGCTACCGGTGATTCATATGCAAGCATAGTCTTGCCCGATTCCTTGTGCGTTTGGAGGCTGAGATTAAGGCCCTGCGAAGAGGGCCTAACTGATTTGTTTTAGCTGGCTATCCACCAGGCGGCGGCGCTTTTTGAAGGGCGGCCGCATTAATTTACCCACATCGAAGGGAGACTGGTGATACACCGAGCGGGCATGACTAAAACTGCGAAAGCCCTCAATGCCGTGGTAGCGGCCCATACCACTGGCGCCAACACCCCCGAAGGGCAAATCATCCTGGAGGTAGTGCATCAGAACATCGTTGACCACCATGCCGCCGGAAATTACGCAGTCAGCAAGGACATCGATCTCCTCCCCATCTTTGCCGAAGTAGTACAGGGCCAGGGGGCGATCCCCGGCGGAGATCAGCTCCCGGGCATCATCGATATCCCGATAACTTCTTACCGGCAGTAGCGGACCAAAAATTTCCTCCCTATTGATTTTGGCCTCGGAAGGCACCTGGGTGAGGGCATAGGGAGGAAAAAACCGGCTATTGGCGTCGGGCTCACCGGCGCCGAGGGGATGCAATGACGCCCCTTGGTCCCGCGCGTCGTTGAGCAGGCCCTGCAGGCGCTCGAAATGACGCGGGTTGATAATATGGGTGTAATCCGGGTTGGCCTGCGGGTCGCTGTACATTTCACTAAACGCACTGCGCAGGGCTTCAAGCATTTCGGCCTGCATATCCTCAGGCACCAGCACATAGTCAGGAGCGATACAGATCTGCCCGGCATTCATACTTTTGCCAAACATGATTTTTCTGGCAGCGTCTTTAATGTCTGCACTGCGCGACACAATAACGGGGGACTTTCCACCCAGCTCCAGTGTTACCGGTACGAGATTTTTAGCCGCAGCGCTCATCACATGGCGCCCAACCGCCGTTGAGCCGGTAAACAACAGGTGATCAAAGGGCAGAGCCGAAAACTCGGCCGCCACGCTGGCATCACCGGTGACCACCGCCAACTCCGTCGCATCAAAGTAACGCGGTACCAGCTCGGCCATCAGTGCAGAGCTCGCCTCACTCAACTCAGAGGGTTTGATCATGGCGCGATTACCCGCGGCGAGAATCGCCGACAGCGGCCCGAAGGTCAGATTTACCGGGAAATTCCACGGTGAAATATTGCCGACAACCCCAAGGGGCAGATAGCGTATCTCCGCTTTTGCACCAGCCAGATTAAAGGGGAAACTGGCGTGACGGCGCTCCGGGCGCATCCACTTACGCAGATTTTTTAACACATACTTGGCGACATTCACCGTGGGCATAAATTCAATTGCCAGGCTCATATCCGCACCGCGGCCATTAAAGTCGGTGTCCAGCGCCTCGCAAAACTTTCCTCGGTGGGTCAGCAACATATCCACCATGCGCTGCAGGCGATCTCGGCGTTCGCTAAAGCTCGGATAAGGCGCGGCCAAATGCGCCTGCTTTTGCGCGGCGAGAATATCTTGCATCTCTTGCGTATTCATTCGCGCCCCCTATTGCATCAACAACACGGGCTTGACGACCTCACCCGAGAGTGAGTCCGCCACCGCCTCATTGACCGCCTCGAAGGGATAGGTTTTCACCAGTTTCTCAACCGGCAATACCCCCTCCTGGTGATACTGAATCAACTGGGGAATAAAACTGCGCGGTACGGCATCGCCTTCGATCACGCCCCGCACGTGACGACCCGTTGCCATCAACATGGTCATATCGAGATTGAGGGTTGCCCCGGGCTTACCGATACCCGAACAGACCAGCATGCCGCGGGCTTTCAAACCGTCAAACAAGCCCAACGCCACCGCACTCACACCCGTGGTATCAAAGGCGTA
>JBFEVY010000402.1:0-2611 GCA_041546665.1 Spongiibacteraceae bacterium
CCTCTTATTTTTTATTGCGATAGTGCAGAGCGGAATCTGAAAAGCATTATTGTTCTTTGTTGATTATTAATATTATTTAATATGAATAATAATTTATACTCAAAAGAATAAATATGCAATGAAAATAATTGTTGTTGTTTCAAGCGGCGGTTGTGGAGTCTTACGGGGGACTAAACCAACTCGTTTAATAGGCTGAGCCCGCGATCAAGGCACCAGTACACGGCAACGGTACCCATGGTGTAGGTTACTGCTCCCCGGGCAATCAGGAGAGAGCTGGAGGCGTGGCGACGAATGGTGAGCAACAGGGTAGCCATTGCTGCGACAAACAGTAATTGCCCAGCTTCGATGCCCAAGTTAAATGAGAGCAGAGCAGGAATTATTGCGTCGCCAGGCAGCCCCAGCTCACTGAGTACACCGGCGAAGCCCAGGCCGTGAACCAGGCCGAACACGGCGGCCATCGGCCATTGGAAACGCTGGAATAGAGTGGCTTGCTTTGGTCGGTGGCGGCTTAGCTCCAGTGCCAGTATTAAAATAGTGGCGGCGATACCCACCTCGATGGGGGATGACCAATGGGGAATCAGTTTCAAGCTGACCATGGCCAGGGTAATGCTGTGGCCTAGAGTGAAGGCGGTTACCGTTTTCAGCAGGGTCTGCCAGCGCCCAGCCAGTAGCAGGAGGCCGGTGACAAAAAACAGGTGGTCAATACCGACCAGAATATGTTTGACGCCATATCGAAAGTACTGCCCCAGCACACCCGAATGGGTTTCTTTGCTTGGAATCGTTACACGTGGTGCGGAGCTGGTAAGCAGCTGTTGGTACTGGGGGGCATTCAGCGGCTGGTAGCGCACCAGCGCGCCGGTGCGGCTGGCGGCGAGCGATGTGATTTCGAGGGATTTACCACCCAGTGATTGTCTGCATTGCATTAGCCACTGCCATTCCAGGGCGGTTCCGTTTTGGCTGGTTTGCGGATAGTGTAGGGTGCAGGCATGAGGAAATACCGGCTCGGGACGAATTTTTGCGTTTAGTGGTGTGCGCCAGATTATCCGATAGTGCATATCGGGAAGTTCAGTAATTTCCAGCAGTGAGGGTGCGAGCTTGTGGGCGAGGGCGGCGGAGCTGGCGAAGCCAGTGAGCAGCAACAGGCCAAACAGTTGCGCGACTTGTTTCATGGCGTGGTGATCTCGTATTTCTGCCGCAGCGTTGCGGTGAAGCTTGCCAGGGCGAGGTTTTCCTCCTGACGTTGCTGTGTTTCCCGAAGCTGGTTCTCCACCTGCTCAAAGCTCAGTAGGTAGGGGGCGTCGTAGCGAAGTACCTGAACCAGATGATAACCGTAGGCCGAGGCCACTGGCCCCAACCAGTGCGGCGTAGCCGCACTCCCGTTCCGTTCGAGCTGATTGAGGAGTTGCTGGATAAAGGTATTGCCTAGGGTGAGCTCGAGCTTTGTTACACTTTGCAGGGGAAGCTGATGTCCCAATAAAAAATGGTCGCCGAGGGCGATGGCCTGACTGATAGGTAAGGGATTGCTTTCGAGCGCAATCCGGGCGGCCTGGGCGCGTTCATTTGCCCGGGGTTTGTCGGCGGAAAAAAATACCTGCGCCAGCTGTATTTTCGCCGGTTGCCGCCATTGCTCGACGTTGTTCTGGTATTGCTGTCGAAGCTCGGGCTCTGGGTGGGGGCTGGTCTTGATCGGTGACGCGCGGCCGATGGCCTCCATGCGTTGAATCAGGCGGCGGCGAATAACTTCGTCGCCCTTGTGCAGACCCAGTGCCAGCGCTGTGTCGATCTGCTGGGCCTGGTCGCCCGCAATGTCGAGAAACCCTGCGTCGCGCAACAGACGCTGGTTGACCACCGGATCATTGAGATAGAGTCCGCGGCGCAGGGCCTCGGCAAATAAAACGCTGTTGTTTATTTCCATTTCCCTGATGCGCCGGCGCTGTTCCTCAGAAGGGGGCTGGCCGCTGCGGCTTTGCCAGTCTCGGTAGAGGCTGGTCAGTGTTTCCTCACCGGGAGCCTGAATGCGGTACGATGCCCGCCATTCGCGGTACTGGTCGGCGCAAAACAACAGGCTGCCCAGGATCACAAAATGCAGGGCCGGACGAGAGCGGAATGTTTTCATTGGCGGTGTGGTTAGAGAAAACTAGTTGTCGTCAAACAGGCGCATGAAATTGGTGAAGTCCACCCGGCCGCCCTTGCTGAAACTGAAATCCATAGCGATGGCCAGCACCGGATTGCTGATGCCGCTAACAAGCTCTTTCAAGTTCCCGGCGGTGGTCTTGACGTGGATGTCGGCATCCGCCGCCAGCCCGGCGCTGATTTCAGTGACCCCGCGTCTTACTTCAATGGTCCAGACCTCGTCAACGTCGGTAAATTCAAAGCTCACGGTTTTCACAATATTTGCGGATTTTTCCGGGTCGAGGTGAGTCGCCATTCCGTCGAACACCGATCGCACTGGGATCGCGTCCGTGGACTCTGGTCGCGGCGGCGAGATTTTTTTGGTCAGGCTTAACTCGTCCCGTAGTGCGAGAACCTCGGTAAGATAATAGTTGCGCGCACTGGCGTTGACTTCCCCGGCAGCCAGTTTTTCCAGGGCGGTTATCCGCGCTGCTTTGGC
>JBFEVY010000195.1:0-6875 GCA_041546665.1 Spongiibacteraceae bacterium
CGGTCAGTCGATGTGCGGGTGTCCACCATCCCCAGTAACTACGGTGAGCGGGTGGTAATGCGCCTGCTGGACAAACAGGCGGCGCGAATCGATCTCACCCATTTGGGCATGCCGGATGCGACCCTGTCGACGCTGGTAGACCTGCTGCACCAGCCAAACGGTATTATTCTGGTTACCGGACCGACGGGCTCTGGTAAAACCACTACGCTTTACGCCGGGCTGATGGCCCTGAATGACCGCAAGCGCAATATTCTGACGGTGGAAGACCCGGTGGAATACGACATTGAAGGTATAGGGCAGACCCAGGTACATGCCAAAGTGGGCATGACCTTTGCCCGCGGCTTGCGAGCAATTCTGCGTCAGGATCCGGATGTGGTCATGGTGGGGGAAATTCGCGACCAGGAAACCGCTGAAATTGCGGTTCAAGCCTCGTTGACCGGTCACCTGGTATTGTCGACATTACACACCAATACCGCGGTCGGGGCGATTACCCGCCTGGTCGATATCGGGGTTGAGCCCTACTTGATTGCCTCAAGTCTGAAAGGGGTACTGGCGCAGCGTCTGGTGCGGCGATTGTGCCAGGAGTGCCGGACGCCCGTCACCCTGGATGCCGCAGAGGCCCGCTTATTGGGTGATCCGTCTTTAGCGGGAGCCCAAGCCTATAACGCCGCTGGCTGTGAGGCCTGCCAGCACACTGGATACCGGGGGCGTCAGGGTGTTTATGAGTTATTGCCCGTCGACCGAGAGCTCTCAGAGTTGATTCACAACCGCGCCGGCGAGCAGGAAATACTCCGCGCTGTCGGCGGCAAAATGACCTCCCTGATGTCAGAGGGGCGGCGTCTGGTTATGGAAGGCCAGACCAGTCTTGATGAATTGTTGCGCAGTGTACGCGAGGGCGGCGATGCCGGCATTTGAATACCGCGCGCTGGATGCCGCAGGGGCCAACAAAAAGGGCATGATCGAAGCCGACTCGGCGCGGCTTGCCCGGCAGAAGTTGCGGGAGCAGCAACTGTTTCCCCTGGATGTAAGGGAAACCCGCGAAAAATCTGCTGGGGGTGGCTTTCAGTTGGCGCGTCCCCGGGTGGGGATTGCCGACCTGGCGTTGTTTATCCGCCATTTGGCGACGCTGATCCAGTCTGGTATTCCGGTAGAAGAAGCGCTGGCCGCGACGGCAAAACATACCCGTAAACCCTATTTAAAACGCGTTGTACTTGATCTTCGCTCCAGAGTACTGGAGGGGCATACCCTTGCAGATGGGCTGAACGACCATCCCAAGGTCTTTAATCCGGTTTTTCGCGCTCTGGTAAGTTCAGGGGAAAAATCCGGCGACCTCGCGCAGGTACTCAACCAGCTCGCTGAATACACTGAAGACAGCCAGAAGCTGCGCGGTGTGATCGTGCAGGCTGCCCTGTACCCAGCGGTGCTATGCTTCGTGGCGATTGGCGTTATTGCGGCATTGATGACCTTTGTGGTGCCCAAGGTAACCGCGCAGTTCGATCACTACGGTCAGGCGTTGCCGCTGCTGACACGAATATTAATCGCCGCGAGTGATGGCCTGGCAGCCTATTGGTATGTGATTGTGGCTGCGATCGTAGCGCTGATCGTCGGGGCGCGCTGGTGGTTGCGTGATCCAGAGCGGCGCCTGTGGACCCACGGCAAGATTCTTAAGGTCCCGCTGTGGGGGCTGCTAATGCTTGAACTGGATGCGTCGAGAATGTTGCGGACGCTGGCGATTCTGCTGTCGTCCGGTGTGCCGCTGTTGGAAACACTGAAAGTATCCTGCGATACCCTCAGTAACGAACACCTGAAAAAAAGCATGAATACGGTGCGCGAGCAGGTTCGCGAGGGAAAGAGCTTCAGTCGCTGTCTTCAGGACGAGGCAGAGTTGCCGCCTATGGCGGTGTACATGATCGCCAGTGGCGAATCCAGCGGGGAGCTGGATGACATGATCCAGCGAGCGGCGACCAATTTGGAAAGGGAGCTACAAGCGCGGGTACAGATGTTCGTCAGTCTCTTCGAGCCCCTGTTGATCGTTGTGTTGGGGATGGTGGTGTTGTCCATCATCCTGGCGATAATGCTGCCGATTTTACAATTGAATAATCTTACTCAGTTTTAGGAGGGACCAATGACAGAAAACAAGACTGGCATTCAGCTGCGCCGGCAGGGGGGCTTTACCCTGCTTGAAATCATGGTGGTCATTGTCATCCTCGGCTTGCTGGTCGCGGTTGTTGCGCCCAATGTACTGCAAAACCAGGATCGCGCCATGGTAGAAAAGGCTAAGGCTGATATTTCGGTGCTGGAACAGGCGCTGGATATGTACAAGCTCGACAACCACGTCTACCCGACGACCGACCAGGGCTTGCAAGCGCTGGTTAAAAAACCCGAAGTGTCTCCACAGCCGAAAAACTATCGCAGCGATGGCTATATCAAGCGTCTGCCGGATGACCCCTGGGGCAACCCTTATCTCTACATTCAGCCGGGCGAACACGGCCCCTTTGACCTGTATTCCACCGGTGCGGATGGCGAAGAGGGTGGCGAGGAACTAGCCAGTGATATCGTCAACTGGCAGGAGTAATCGCGGCTTTACACTGCTTGAGCTGATGGTGGTGATTTTCATCATCGGCATTATGAGCGCAGCAGCGGTATTAACTCTTCCTTCGGACGATGGCGAAGCGCTGCTCAACAAACAGCGCTTTGCTTTGATGTCTGCGCTGCGCACAGCCCGGGCCGAAGCCGTTTTCAGTGGCCGCAGTCTGGGCTTTTTGTGGGCAGGCAATACCGGTAAATTTTATGTGCTCACCCGCGGAGGCTGGTCCCCGATTACTGAAGGTGTCCTTGCAAAACCCGTTAATGTGGATGAACGGGTGCGCTCGCAGATTACCGTTGCCGGGCAGGCGGTTGAACTCCCAAAAGCAAGCGAAGAGGGAGATAAGCCGGTGACGCCGCAATTCGTCTTCTTGGGCGACGGTCAGATTTCACCTTTTGACTGGCAGATGGCAACGGTTGAGGGTAAGTCGGTGCAATTCGATCAACGCTTGAAGGTCGAGTCGCAATGACAGCGCGTCAACACTCGGGGGTGAACGCGCAGAACGGTTTTACCCTGCTTGAGATTATGGTCGCGCTGATGATTTTTGCGACCGCCGCGGTTGCACTGACCAAAAGCATTACCGAGAGTGCCAGCAGTACCTCGGCTCTGGAAGAGCGCCAGTTTGCTGACCTGGTCGCGAATAATGTCTTGGTTGATATTCTTCGGGAGGGTTACGGTAACCGCGAGAGTGACACGGTGGAACTCGCCGGGTACAACTTTAAATGGCAGCGTGTTTTGCAAGACACGCCACATCCCAGTATTCGCCGTGTGGACATCACCGTTACCCTGGCCGATGGTAAAGATACACTGGCGAGCCGCTCGGCTTTCCTCGAGAAATAACGTCGTGATCCCGCGCATCCATCAACAACAGAAAAGCACTGCGGCCGGTTTTACCCTGGTAGAACTGTTGATCGCCGTCGGTATTATGGCGCTGCTTGGGGCAATGGGCAGTATCATGCTGAACAGCGCCCTGAACAATCAGGAGCGCATTGAGGGACGGCAGCAATATCTCGAACGCCTGGCCCTAGCCTTACAGATTATGCGCAGAGATCTTGAGCAAATCACCCCGCGCCTGCCGCGCGACAAACAGGGCGATGTAATGGCGGCCTACCTGATTGCCGAGCAGATTGGCGAAAACAGCGAGGTGGAATTCGTTCACGGCGGACGGCGAATTTTGCCCGGTCAGGCTCTTCGCAGCCGGCATGAGCGGGTTCATTATGTTGTTGAAGAAGGCGAGCTGATACGGCTCAGCGCGGCGTTGTCTGACCCAACGGATTCCACCCCCTGGCAACGCCAGGTTTTATTGGAAGATGTGAAGCGTTTTGTTGTGAATCTCTACGATGGCAACCGCTGGACAGGGTTCTGGCCACCCAGTACTCAATTGGAAGCCTTGCTGCCAAGCGGCGTGCAGCTTGAAATGGATGTCGGGCCGTGGCCGGATATCAAAATGAACGTGTTATTGCCTGAGTTGCCGTGATGGATAAGCGATCTCGCCTCGGCAGTCGGACTCTGCCCTCGCGACAGCGGGGCGCGGCGCTGATGATGGTGTTACTGCTGGTCGCCATGATGCTGCTGTTGTCAGTGGGCCTGGTTGATGGCGTGCGCTATAACAGTCAGCGCCTGTTGAACCAACGCTTTATGGATCAGAGTTTCTGGTATGCGTTGGGTGGAGAATATATTGCAACTTATGCCTTGGAAGACATTGCCGACCAAGGGGTTACCTCACTGGGGCAGGACTGGGCCAGAGACGATATTGTGTTTCCCATTGAAGGTGGGTCGATAGCGGGCAAAATTGACGATGAGCAGGCCTGTTTTAACGTGAATAACCTCTATCCTCCCGAGGGGGATGGTGTTGATCCGACCACTGAAACAGCCGCCATGGTGCTGTTTCGAAATTTGTTGAAAAACCTGGATATTCCGGAGCAACGCGCGGAATTTATTATGGGGCGCCTTCAGGACTGGATCGATGAAGACTTTTCTCCAGAGGGAATATACGGGGCGGAGGATCTGAGTTACAACACCGGTGATTATCCGTTTATGCCACCTAATGGGCTGATCGACTCCACCAGCGAATTATCGCTGTTTGCGGAGTACGAAGAGGATGAGGAAAGTAAAATATTGCCTTATCTCTGCGCTCTGCCAGAGGTGGACACCACGATAAACATCAATACACTGGAGCCTGACGATGCACCGCTGTTGGCGGCCGCAATAGAGAACCGGTTAAGTATTGAAGAAGTAAAACAACTTATGAGCTCGCGGGCCGATACCGGCTGGGAGGATGTAGCGAGTTTTGTGGCGGAATTGAATTTGCCCGCTGATAATCCGCTGGCAGCAAACACGCTGACCCAGCTAGGGGTGCAGAGCCGCTATTTCAAAGGCGTAGCCGATGTGTTCTATGAACAGCGCCAGGTACGGATTTTCAGCCGTTTTGTATTGAAGAGCGGGAAGGCGATTGTCTATTCCCGCGAATACGGAGAGATTTTTTGAGCGATCAGTTATTTTTAGAGCTGCCGTTGCCACCCGCATTCCACGGTGAGTTGCTTGGGAGCCCGACTGCAGACGCCGAGGTACGGTGGTTGCGCTGGGATCCGCTGGCGGAGGAAGTGCGTGAACAGGGCAGTCTCGCCGCTGAGCGTTTAGGCGACTTGGGTACACGGTTTCCCGGCGCGAGCTGCTACGCGGTGATCCCGGGCGAGGTGGTCAGCTGGCACCAGGTTGTGCTACCCAAAGGCGGGCGAGTCGGCCTGGACGCTTTGCCATTTCAACTTGAAGAGCGCTTGTGCTCAGATCTCGATTCGATCCATATTGCGCACGCACAGATACATGCCAACAAGCCCACTAATGTGCTGATTGTTGAGCGCGGCTTGATGGAGTTCTGGCATCAGTTATTGGTGCGCAGTGCGTTGCGTGTGAAAGCGCTGTTGCCTGATTTTGGCGCTATTCCCGAGAATGTGCTGGTGTTTGATGAGCGGCGGACGGCGGCGCATTTGGCCGGTGCTGCGGCCGCTGTTAAAGCCGATAATTTTCCGGTGTGGTGGCAACTTGCGACCAGTGCTGCTGAACCGGAGCAGTCGCAGGTGTATGCCGCCGCGAGTCTGGAAAACGCTGACATTTTGCCGGGGCAGCCACAGGCATTTTTTGAACACCGCCTGGAAGCGCTCGCCGCGTCCTGGCAACCCTGGCTGCCTTCGCTGCTGTGCGGGAAATTTTCAATCAATGATGAGCAGTCAGCCCTTGTTAAAAAACTTGTTTTACCTGTCGTCTTGCTGGTCACACTGTTACTGGTGCACTGGCTCAATCTAGGCTTGGCTATTTGGGATAATCAGCGCCAACTGGCCTTGCTCGACAGTAAAATTAATGAGATTTATCTGAATACGTTTCCCGGTGCGAGAGTGGTTAATGCGCGCAGTCAGATGCGAAGTCAGTTGAAGGCATTGGAGTCTGGGGGAAGCGCGTCGCCGTTTCTGCCCTGGCTGGAAAAGCTCGCCAACGCCACCCGCGGGAAAGGTGAGATCACGGTACAACAACTCAGTTACGCCACGAGCCCGCTGCAAATCAAGCTGTCTGTTACCGCGGGAAGTTATGACCTAGTTGATCAGTGGATTGCTGCCCTGAAGGCCCAGGGGCTGGATGTTGAACGCGGTGCTTTTGGCGCGGCGGGGCAAAACGATAACCGGGTTACCGGACAATTAACATTGCGAGGAGCGGAATAATGAACAAATTTAACGCCTACCTTGCCAGCCGGACCGAGCGCGAACGTCAGATTCTGCTATTGGGCGTAGGATTGGGGATCCCTCTGCTGGTGTGGATGTTGATCTGGCAACCCTTGTTCAAAGCCAGAGATGCCAGCGCCGAGCGTTTAAGCCAGCGTCAGCAGAGTTACCTTTGGATGCAAGAAGCGGCGGCAAAGATTACCGCTACGCGAGGGAATGGCAGCGCCGCGGCGACGGTGACCGGTTCGCCCCAACAGCAAATTACAGCGGCGGCCCGGGATATAGGAATTAAGCTCAGTCGTATTGAACCGCAGTCGGACGGGCGCTACAGCGTCTGGGTGGCACGCAGCGATTACAACGCCGTTATCCGCTTTATCGATGTGTTAAATCAAGCCGGTTTGCCGCCAGGTTCACTCAGTATCAATCTGTTGGATGTACCCGGCATGGTGTCGCTGCGGGCGTCATTCGGGAGGTCGTCGTGAGACGTGCGCTGTTAGTTGTTCTGGGTGTTATTTTCTTTGTTGGCTGTGTTGTTGCGCGGGCACCAGCCTGGGCATTGTTCAGTGTGGTGGATA
>JBFEVY010000221.1:0-6102 GCA_041546665.1 Spongiibacteraceae bacterium
CCAGTACCGAAGGCGGCCCCCTTCTAAATAAATGGCCAAAGCACTCCCAGCGGTCGCGGACCACGCTGATACCCCGACCGAGCCCTCTTGGCGTAAGGCTGCCTCGACCATTTAATTTTATAGCTCTGAAAACCTTCGGTAATAGAAGACTATCTGGCTAAAGGCTCAGTTTTACCGGCGCGCTTTTGAATTTCGGTGGGGCGGTCATGCCCACTATTCACGCTAATTCCCTGGCGCAATCTTGACCTTTGCGAGCGATAGCGCCTATAATTCGGCCTCCTGATTTGTGGGTGTCGATAAGCGAGATTGTCGGCAGCCAAGTAGCGTAAGGGCGACGTTGTTGTCTTGACGGAAGTTTTTGCAAAGCCCCTCGCGCAGGGGCTTTTTCGTATCAACGCCATGTGGCGGGTGCGGTAAAAGAATTTCTCTAGTGGGCCTCGGGCCCATTTTTTATTGGTGGGTAGTGAATTGGCAGGAAAATCTGACAAGCTGGAAGATTTGCTGCGACCCGGTGTTGAGGCATTGGGTTTCGAGCTGTGGGGCGTGGAATACCAGTCCTATGGGCGCAATACAAATTTGCGGATTTATATCGACCGCGAAAACGGCATCACGGTGGATGACTGCGCCAAGGTCAGCCATCAGGTGAGTGGTGTGCTGGATGTTGAGGATCCTATCAGTGGTGAATACACCCTGGAGGTCTCGTCTCCCGGTATGGATCGGCCGTTGTACACCCTGAGTCAGTTTGAGCGTTACATTGGTAGTGATGTCAGCGTGCGTTTGCGGATGGCCTTCGAGGGGCGGAGAAAATTTCAGGGTCGCCTGGTGGGTATTGAAGGCGACGAAGTGGTGTTGAGGGTAGATCAGGAAGAGTACCTGTTACCTTTCGACCAAATAGACAAGGCGAATGTCGTACCCCAGTTTTAGGACTAGGCGACAGTCAAGATCGGTAAAATAACCAGCCGGCTATAGAAGAGGCGTCCAATGAGCAAAGAAATATTGCTGGTAGCTGAAGCAGTTTCCAACGAGAAAGGTGTGTCTAAGGACATTATCTTTGAAGCCATTGAACAGGCATTGGCAACTGCTACCAAAAAACGCTATGAGGAAGATTCCGATATTCGTGTCGTAATCGATCGTCATACAGGCGACTACGTGACTTATCGTACCTGGCTGGTTATGCCTGACGACGAGATGGCGGAACTTGGTACGCAATTCACTCTGGAAGAAGCGCACGAAGTTGACCCTAACCTCAAGGCGGGTGACACCTACGAAGAAATCGTAGAGAACGTAGGTTTCGGCCGCATTGCTGCGCAAACAGCAAAACAGGTTATTGTTCAGAAGGTCCGTGAAGCGGAGCGCGCTCAGGTCGTTGACGAATACCGCCATCGCATTGGTGAGCTGATCAACGGCACGGTTAAAAAAGTCACCCGCGACAGTATTATTGTTGACCTAGGTAACAATGCCGAGGCCTTGTTGTCGCGTGAAGAGCTGGTCGGCCGGGAAGTGTTCCGGATCAACGATCGGGTTCGCGCAATTCTGATTGATGTCCGTCCAGAAGCACGTGGGCCGCAACTGTTCCTCAGCCGGGCTTGTCCTGAAATGCTGATCGAGCTGTTCAAGATTGAAGTGCCCGAAGTGTCTGAGCAAGTTATTGAGATTCGTGCGGCTGCACGTGATCCCGGTTCGCGCGCGAAAATCGCCGTGAAAACCAACGATGGTCGTATCGACCCGGTGGGTGCTTGTGTCGGTATGCGCGGTTCTCGCGTACAGGCTGTATCCGGTGAGCTCGGCAATGAGCGCGTTGACATTATCCTGTGGGACGACAACCCGGCTCAGCTGGTGATCAATGCTATGGCGCCTGCTGAAGTGGAATCGATTGTTGTAGACGAAGACACTCACGCAATGGATGTGGGTGTAGCAGAAGATAACCTGGCGCAGTCTATTGGCCGCGCCGGACAAAATGTTCGCCTGGCGAGTGAGTTAACGGGTTGGGCCATCAATGTGATGAGCGTTGATGAAATGGCCGCCAAACATGAGCAGGAATCTGTTCAGGTCATTGAGCATTTTATGAACGCACTGGATATCGACGATGATGTCGCCGAGGTGCTCGTGGATGAAGGCTTTACCTCTTTGGAAGAAGTGGCCTATGTCCCACTGGAAGAAATGATGGCCATTGAAGGCTTTGATGAAGATATCGCTCAAGAGCTGAGGGCGCGGGCCAAAGACGCACTGCTAACCCAGGCAATTGCGAGCGAAGAGAAACTCGATAGTGCCGAGCCGGCAGAAGATCTGTTGAATATGGATGGTATGGAGCGTCATCTCGCTTACGTACTGGCCAGCAAAGGTATTGTCACGATGGAAGATTTGGCTGAACAGGCCGTAGAAGATCTTCTCGATATCGAAGATATGACCGAAGAACGTGCTGCAGAGTTGATAATGACAGCGCGTGCGCCGTGGTTTGCTGACGAAGAAAGTCACTGAGCAGACAAACCCACCGAGTCGTAGAATTTAGGGAGAATGATGAATGGCTGAAGTTACCGTAAGCCAGCTCGCCGAGGTAGTTGGTGCCCCCGTCGAGCGACTGTTGAGACAGATGAAAGAAGCGGGTCTGTCGCACAGTTCGGCTGAACAGCCAGTGTCTGATGAAGATAAGCAGACATTGCTGGCATTTCTCAAGCGAAGCCACGGCGAATCGACCGATGCGCCGCGCAAAATTACGTTGAAGCGTAAAACCATCAGTACTCTCAAGACCGGTAGTGGTGCGGGCAAGAAAACAGTCAACATTGAAGTGCGTAAAAAGCGGACTTATGTGAAGCGCGATCCGGCAGAGCTGGCCGCGGAGGCAGCGGCAGCAGAAGAAGCTGCTCAGCAAGAGCTTGAAGCGGATCAGGTGGATGATGCGGCAGTAGCCGGAGTAGAGAGTCCTGCGCCAGAAGTTGTAGCAGCGGAAGAAGCAGCACCAGAGCCGGTACAGGAAGAGGTTGCGGCAGTAGAAGAAGAGCCTGTCCCTGAAGAAACGCCTGTGCCAGAGGTTGAGGCCGCTGAAGAGGTAGTTGAGGAAGCTGCTGCTGAAGTTGAGCAAGAGACGCCAGCGGAAGAGGTTGCAGAAGTAATAGCCGAGACGGCGAAAGAAGAAGAGCCTGTCGCAGAGGAAGTCGCGCCAGCGCCAGTGGTTGAGCAACGTGAAGACCCTCTGGATATCGATCCGGAAGTGTTGCGTCAGCGCGCTATTCTGCGGCGCAAGGAAGAAGAAGAGAAAGAAAAAGAGCGCCGCGCAGCCCTGCTTGCAGAGAAAAAGCGCGAGGAAGAAGAGCGCGCAGCGAAGCAAAAGAAAGCGCGTGAAGAAGCTAAATCTACTTCAAGCGCTGGCAAAGACGACGGCAAGGGCCCGCGTCACATGCGCGCGGCGCCGTCCAGCGACAATGATAGTGATCGCACATCGCGTCGGCGTGGTAAAGG
This sequence comes from Spongiibacteraceae bacterium, assembly GCA_041546665.1. Classification (GTDB taxonomy): domain Bacteria; phylum Pseudomonadota; class Gammaproteobacteria; order Pseudomonadales; family Spongiibacteraceae; genus Spongiibacter. Next base: position 3,457 of record JBFEVY010000221.1, read on the forward strand.
CAAGGGGCGTCGCGATGACTTTGAACGCGATGACTTCGACGGTAATGGCGCCGGTGGACGCCGCCGCAAGAAGACCCTGAAGTTGCCAGAAGACGCTCAGCGTCACGGCTTCCAGACGCCTACTGAAAAAATCGTTTACGAAGTGGCGATTCAGGAAACCACCACGGTTTCTGAATTGGCTGCGCAAATGAAGATCAAAGCAGCGGAAGTTATCAAAGAGCTGTTTAAGATGGGGATGATGGTTACCATCAACCAGCCCCTCGATCAGGAAACGGCCCAGCTTGTTGTTGAAGAACTGGGCCACAAGGTCAAACTGGTTTCAGAAACCGCGGTGGAAGAAGCCCTGGAAGAAACCCTGGTTTCCCACGGCGAAGGTACCCTGGAGCCTCGCGCTCCCGTTGTTACCGTTATGGGCCACGTTGACCACGGTAAAACCTCGTTGCTGGATTATATCCGCTCCAGTCGTGTTGCCAGTGGTGAAGCGGGCGGGATTACCCAGCATATCGGTGCCTACCACGTTGAAACCGGCCACGGCATGATCACCTTCCTGGATACCCCAGGTCACGCCGCGTTTACTGCAATGCGTGCCCGTGGTGCCAAGAGTACTGACATTGTTATTCTGGTGGTGGCCGCCGATGACGGTGTAATGCCCCAGACCGAAGAAGCGATTGCCCACGCCCGGGCGGCCGAAGTGCCGTTGGTTGTGGCTATCAACAAAATGGATAAAGAAGGCGCTGATCCAGATCGGGTTAAAAACGAGCTTTCTGCCAAAGATGTTATCTCGGAAGAGTGGGGTGGCGACACTCAGTTTGTGCCGGTCTCCGCTCACACCGGGCAGGGTATTGATGAACTGCTGGATGCGGTATTGCTTCAGGCTGAGCTGCTGGAGCTGAAGGCCGCGGCGGATATTCCCGCGCAGGGTCTGGTGATCGAATCCCGTTTGGATAAAGGTCGTGGTGCGGTGGCGTCGGTACTGGTGCAAAGCGGTACGCTGCGCCAAGGTGATATTGTGCTCGCGGGTCAGTGCTACGGTCGTGTACGGGCGATGCAGGATGAGAACGGTCAGCCGATCAAAGAGGCAGGTCCGTCTATTCCGGTGGAGATTCTTGGTCTCGACGGTACGCCGGACGCGGGTGATAACTTTGTTGTGGTTGAAAACGACAAACGCGCCCGTGAAGTGGCAGACTTCCGCCAGGTGCGCGAGCGCGAGCAACGCATCAAGCGTCAGCATGCGGCGAAACTGGATCGCATGTTCGAAAGTATGGAAGCGGGTGATCGCAAGATCCTCAACGTTGTTGTTAAGGCAGACGTACGCGGTTCTCTTGAAGCCATTCAGGCCTCATTGCTGGATATTGGTAATGAAGAAGTTAACGTGAATATCGTTACCGGTGGCGTCGGTGGTATCACCGAGTCTGATGTGAACCTGGCAATGACCGCTGGTGCAGTCATGTTCGGCTTTAACGTTCGTGCCGATGCCAGCGCCCGGAAATTGGCCGAGACCGAAGGTGTAGACCTGCGTTACTACAGCGTGATCTATGATCTTATCGACGACGTGAAGCAGGCGCTGAGTGGTATGCTCAGCCCGGAAATGCGCGAAGAGATCGTGGGTATTGCCGAAGTGCGGGATGTATTCCGCTCACCGAAGTTCGGCGATATTGCTGGCTGTATGGTCACCGAAGGTACGGTATATCGCAACAAGCCTATCCGCGTACTGCGTGATGATGTGGTGATTTACGAGGGTGAGCTTGAGTCCCTGCGCCGCTTCAAAGACGACGCCAACGAAGTTAAAAACGGCCTTGAGTGTGGTATCGGCGTTAAGAACTACAAAGATGTTCGCCCCGGAGACCTCATTGAGGTTTACGATGTGAAGGAAATTGCACGCAGCCTGTAAGGGCTGTGTTGCCGGGGAAACATTTTGAAAGAGTTTAGCCGTACCGCCCGCATTGCCGATTTTCTCAAGCGAGAACTCGGCTCGCTGATCCAGCTCGAGTTGCGCGACCCCCGTTTGGGAATGGTTAGCGTAACCGACGCTGAAGTCAGTCGCGACTTGAGCCACGCTAAAGTATTCGTCACTGTGATGGGTAAAGACAGCGAGGAAGAGGCGGCGGAATCCATCGCGGTTCTGAACAAGGCCGCAGGCTTTCTGCGCAGTAAAGTCGCCAAATTCAATAATGCCCGTACCACGCCGCAGCTGCGCTTCTACTACGACAGCAGTGTCGTCAGCGGGCAAAATCTCAGCAAGTTGATCGAAGATGCGATTGAGTCAGATCGTCGCCATCACCTCGACGATAGCTCTGAAGACGCATAAGTTCTGCTGCTATGGCGCGACGTCGCAAAGGCCGTCCGGTCAACGGCATTCTTGTTCTCGATAAACCGCTCGGACACAGCTCCAATGGCGCCATGATCAAGGTGCGGGCGATCTACAATGCCGCAAAAACCGGTCATACCGGGGCGCTGGATCCATTGGCGACCGGAGTCTTGCCCATTTGTCTGGGCGAGGCAACCAAGTTTTCGCAGTACCTGCTCGACGCCGACAAAATCTACCGCAGTGATTTCCGCTTTGGGCAATGCACCGAGACCTGCGATGCCGAGGGGCAGATTATTGCCGAGTGCGACCCTTCCGGGTTGCGTGCTGAGCAGGTCGAA
>JBFEVY010000106.1:0-10313 GCA_041546665.1 Spongiibacteraceae bacterium
AAACTGTTGTTTATCCTGCTGATTGTCGTGTCTTTCTTTACCGGGCTGAGCCTGATGCTGGCTCACCTGTCCGGCGTCTACTAAGCACTTTTTCTTTTTATGAGCGCCGGCATCTCTGCCGGCGCTGTAGGTTTCTACTACGGATTGCTGTGCGGAATAAATGGTACGCTCACGGTGCCAAATACCGTTGCGGGCACCGGTGCCTGGGCGACCGCCGCGACATTCAGGTAGTACGGATGGAAGCCGTAAACGATCAAGCCCAGCGTATCGCCACTTTCCACCGTTTCTGAAACACCAATCAGTTCCACTGCCTTGATCCCGGTGCCGCTGACCGGTAACACCTGGTCGTTAATAAGTTGGGCATCGCTGCCGCCGGCAGGGATGCGCCCCAGGCCGAAAAACAGGGTGTTGCCGTCACCATTGCCGCCGCTGATGTTCAGGGTTGCCATGGGAATGCCGGCCAGGGTGCCGGACTGTTGCAGAGTGGTCAGGGGAATGAACTGGGGGTGGGCAACCAGCTGCCGGAGCAGTTCAGAGGGCAGCAGCGCCACGATGTCATCCAGGTAATCTGCCAGCGATGCGGGGTCGCTCAAGCCGCCGAGGACGAGCTGCAGGGTGTCCAGAACATTCAGGGGAAGATCGGCAAGTGTTGTCAGCAGGGTTTCCAGCGGCAGGCTGCTCAGCAAGCTGACCACGCTGTTGACGCCGCCCGGGAAAACCTGGGTTTCGGTAACGGCGTAGGTGCTGCCGCCCTTGGGGACATCGCTGAGGGCAAGGCCAGACTGCTGCTCCGCCGAGCTGAAACAGACTTCGGGCAAGGTATTGCTGCTCGCTACGCCTAGCAGCTTGGAGCCCAGAAAGTCGAGCACGATATCACTGAAACCAAAACTTTGGTCCCCGCAGTACAGGGTGTCGTCGACGCCATACAGTATCAGCTCGCCGGGCTCCTGAAGCAGGGGCAGAATATGGCCGGTGCGCTGGACAATCAAGTGGCTCTCCCGGCCCTGGGCCTTCCAGCACTCGAAGTTTTCCACCGCTTCATTGAGGTTGAAAAGCACGTCGTTGCTACCCTGAATAAACAGCGCGTCGGCTTTTGACAGGCTGCGCCCCTGCTCCCCGAGACAGAATGATCGGGGGCTGTTGCCGGCCAGGGTGGCGAGTACCGCATCGTCGACATCGCCAGTGGTGGTGGCTTGTACAAGCGCTTGAAGAATCTCCGGCTCAAGGTTGCCCTGAGAGGCGACCGCGAGAATATCCAGCCAGATGTTCTTGGGTGTACCATTGGGGTCAAGGCTGTAGGGCAGATGGCTCCAGGTGGCCAGCGGTGCGATGGCGTCGAAGCGGGTGTCGGTGCTGGAGCAGACGGTCTGGAAGCCACCGCCATAGGAGAGCCCGACACCGCCCAGTACCGGGTCGGCATCGCGAAAGCCCAGATTTGGCAGATTCGCTTCCGCCCAGTCGATGATCTGTGAAATATTGCGGCAGTCCCGCTCTGGGTCCATTAACGAGATTGACCCGGTGCTGTCACCAAAGCCGCGTTGGTCAAAGCTGATAACGTAAAAGCCCTTCTCCAGCCAGATACGCTTTGCGATCTGGACGGAAATTTCCCTGGAGGTAAAGCCGGCGATCGGGTTGGGGTCGTTAAAATCCTTAACGCGGGTCAGGCCAAAGCCGTGACCGTGTAAAACCAGTGGTGTCGCCTGGCCATTGGGGTTCTCCGGCACAAAGACGGTGAAGGCGATATCTTCACCGTCAGCCGCGGTAATAACCTGGTCAAAGAAGGTTTGCGCTTCTGCTGTGCCGCCACCCGTCATGGCTGGTAGGTCGCCGCCACTGTTTTGGTTGGGCGAGGAGCCTGAGCTTGAGCTGGAGCCGCCGCAGGCGCTCAGCGTCAGGCTGAGCAGGAGAAAAGTTAGGGCGGATATTGTGCGCCGCAGGGCGCTCGGTGCGAAATGCTTCATGTTTATTGTCTTTAGCGAGTAAATTTATGCGTTTCATTATAACACTTTGATTTGTTCGCCGGTTTGCCCAAATGAAAAGACTCCGGGCGGCGCGGTCAATGTGTGGGGGATTTGCAGCGCGTTTTGCTGGAAAGTGGAGGAAAAATGTATCAATCGATAGTGGTGTTGACCGGTGCGGGGATCTCCGCCGAGTCGGGAATCAAGACCTTTCGCGCCAGCGATGGCCTGTGGGAAGAGCATCGGGTCGAAGACGTGGCGACCCCCGAGGGTTTTGCCGCTGACCCGGAGCTCGTACAACGTTTTTATAACACCCGGCGCCGCCAGCTGCTCTCTGACGCGGTGGCGCCCAACCCTGCCCACATCGCGCTCGCGCGGCTGGAGGCGGAGAGCCGTGGGAAGTTTCTTCTGGTCACCCAGAATATCGATGACTTGCACGAGCGTGCCGGGTCGCGGAATCTGGTTCACATGCATGGCGAACTGTTAAAAATGCGTTGCCAATACAGTGGTCGAGTGTTTGAGATTCGCCGGGACCTCTCCGTTGATGAGCGCTGTGAGTGCTGTGGATTGCAGGGCGCACTGCGACCTCATGTGGTCTGGTTCGGCGAAATGCCGCTGGAAATGGAAAGAATCGCTGCGGCCCTGGATAGTTGCGATCTGTTCATCGCGGTGGGTACCTCGGGCAATGTCTACCCGGCGGCGGGTTTTGTGCAGCATGCGCTGTTGTCTGGGGCGGTGGCGCTGGAGCAGAATCTGGAGCCCTCGGCGGTGGGGTCGGCATTTGAGTATGGCCTCTACGGCCCGGCGGGACGGCAGTTGCCGCTACTGGTGGAAGCACTGCTGGCCGGGGTGTCGGTGGCCGAGGCGGTATCAGGGATTAACTAGGGAGAAGAGGGTGAAATATTTTATTGTTGATGCCTTTGCTGAGCGGGCGTATACCGGGAATCCGGCGGCTATCTGTCTGGCGAGCGATGCGCTGGACGACGCGCAAATGCAGTTGATTGCCGCCGAATTCAATTTATCGGAAACGGCGTTTTTGCAGCCTCTGGATGATGAGGGAGTCTACTGGGGGCTGCGCTGGTTTACCCCCAGCAATGAGGTCAATCTCTGTGGCCACGCCACCCTTGCCGCTGCCCATGCACTTTGGCAGCACTGTGATATCGACGCCGATTACCTGCGTTTTGACACCCGTAGCGGTGAATTGCAGGTGCGTCGGGAAGCCGGGCAAATGGCGATGCGTTTTCCCCGCATTGAGACCAGCGTGGTTGAGGGTTTGTGGGCGAAGGATCTGGGTGGCTGCCGCGCGGCGGCAAACGCGGGTGAGGATCTGTTGATAGAATTGGCCGACGAGGCAGCGGTGCGGGATTACCAGCCGGACCTGGCCAAGATTGCTCTGTTACCCAGCCGGGGGCTGATCGTTACCGCGCCGGGCGAGGGTGATTGCGATTTTGTCTCGCGTTTTTTTGCTCCCCAGTTTGGTATCGATGAAGATCCGGTGACGGGCTCGGCGCACTGTGCGCTGGCGGACTACTGGTCGAAAAAACTGGCCAAGACCGCATTTTCTGCGCGGCAGGTGTCCCGTCGCGGCGGTGAGCTTGGTGTGGTGCTCGATGGCGATGTGGTTATTCTGTCGGGGCGGGCAGTGTCGGTGATGGCGGGGGAGCTACTGTAAGCAGGTGGTGGGGCGGTTTAGCCTCGCCGGTGTTGGCGGTAGTCGCTGGGTGAGAGTCCGATGACCTTTTTGAACAGGCGCGAAAAATAATAGGGGTCGTCGTAGCCCACCGCGGCAGCGACTTGCTTGACGGACATTCCCGTACTGTCGAGCAGATAGCAGGCGCGTTGCACCTTCATATTAATGAAGTACTGGATTGGCGATTGGCCGCTCCAGCTTTTGAATTTTTTGGTGAAGTGGTATTTCGACAGGTTGGCGCTCGCAGCGAGTTTGTCGAGGTTGAGTTGACCGTGCACATGTTGCTGCATGGTGGCGCGCAGCCGCTCCCAGTCCAATCCCTTGCCGCTTTGTGGGCGGTTCTGTCGTACCAGCAGAGCGACATAGCTCAGCAGGGCCTGCAGTTGGTGGCAGCCCTGAATAAATTCCGCCAGCTGGTAGGCGCTGCGACGCAGCTCCGCAAGACCGTCGAACACGCGCACCACCCTCGGTTGGATACCAATGTGAAACAGTGGTCCGGGCATCTGAATATGGTCGAATAAGGCCTCGGCCAAGCGGCCGTTATAGTGCAGCCAGTAGATGGTCCAGGGCTGGTCGCGGTTTGCCCGGTAGGTGTGGGCATGGTCCTTGGGAAGAAGAATAAGATCGCCGCCGCTGACCGGGTATTGCTTGCCATCGTAATTGAGTGCGCCGCGGCCGCCGGTGCAGTAAATCAGCAGGTAGTCGTCGTGGCGTTGGCGGGCCATGCGGTGGCCCGCGGCGTCGGGATAATAGCCCATCGCCACGGGGTAAAGTCCCTCTGTTAATGGGTGGGCCGCCATTATGTCCAGCATATAGCGGGGTGTGAGGAAGCGTATCCCCTCGTTGGGAAGCGGCCAGTCAGAAATTGAAGGCCATTCAGAGAGTTGCGGCATAATGGTCCGGGATGATCTGTTTGAAAAGTAAACAGCAATATTCGCAATATAGTCCATTATCTTGGCAAGATAATCAATCCACGTCAGGGTATACTTTGAGTTACTATACAGTACTGTTGAATAACTGTTTTTGGGAGTGTGGCTCCCGAAGCAGTGATAAGGATAATGGGAGACCTTCATGGCAGCCGAAACCACAATTGCAAACACCGAAGAAGCCCGGCAGATCGCCGAACTGGTTGAGCGTTCGCGCAAGGCTCAGGCAGAAATTGAAAACTACACCCAGGAGCAGGTGGATGAACTGATTACTGCTATGGTCTGGGCGGTGTGTAAGCCCGGTGTGGCAGAAGAGATTGCTCATTTTACCGTTGAGGAAACCCAGCTGGGTAACTACGAAGGTAAATTCCTGAAGATCTTCCGTAAGACTCGCGCGACGCTTTACGACATTATCGACGATAAGTCTGTTGGGGTGATTGAGGAAGACCTCGAAAGAAACATCGTTAAAATCGTTAAGCCCGTTGGTGTAATCGGTGCTTTGACGCCTTGTACCAACCCTGAGGCGACGCCGGTTATCAAGGCGATTTCAGCGGTCAAAGGACGCAACTCCATTATTGTTGCGCCGCATCCGCGTTCGAAGCTGACCAACAAGAAAATTTGCGATCTGATGCGCAGCGCCATCAAGGCCTGTGGTGCGCCGGAGGATCTGGTGATCTCCATTGATACGCCATCCATGGAGCTGACCGGTGAGTTGATGAAGCAGTGCGACCGTATTCTTGCTACTGGCGGCGCACCGATGGTGAAATCGGCCTACTCAAGCGGCACTCCTGCCCTGGGTGTGGGCGCCGGTAATGCGGTGATCACCGTTGACGATTCTGCTGACCTGGAAGAGGCGGCCGAGAAAATCCGTATTTCCAAAACTCTCGATCTGGCGGCCTCCTGCTCCTCAGATAACGCGGTGATTGCGCTGGATTCCGTTAAGGACTCGCTGCTCGACAAGCTCCAGCACCAGGGTGGTTATATCTGCAATGAGGAAGAGAAAGCCAAGCTGCAGGCGATCATCTGGGAAGATGGTCACATAGCTGCCCGCATCGTGGCCCAGCCTGCGGCGGTTCTCGCAGAAATGGCGGGTATTGATCTGCCGGAAGGCAAGGAGTTTCTCATCGTGCCGGAAACTGGTGCCGGTGCGGAGCATCCCTTCTCAGGTGAGAAGATGTCGGTGGTGATGGCGTTCTACACTGCCAAAGATATCGATGAGGCGATTGCGCTGACCAATGCAATCCAGGCCTATCAGGGCATGGGCCACTCCTGCGGTATCTACTCGTACAATGACGACAACATCATGAAGTTCGCCATGGCGACCAAGACTTCGCGGGTGATGGTCAACCAGCCGCAGGCGCCGTCAAACAGCGGTAACCTTTGGAACGGCATGCGCCAGACCTTCTCGCTGGGTTGTGGTTCTTGGGGCGGCAACGCGACCAACAACAACATCACCTGGCAGGATCTGGTGAATATCACTTGGGTTTCCAGACCGTTGGCAAAAACCAAAGTGTTGCCGGCTGACGAGGTTTTGTTCGCCAGCGCTATTGCCAAAAATATATAAATCTTTTTGGTCGCCGGTTCCGCCGGCGGCCTTTTTTGCTTTCTGTTCGATCATCCCAATTCCACAATTCTAATACGGAGCGCGCATGAATTTTAATTTGAGCGAGGATCAGCTCGCCTACGCAGAAACAGCCCGACAGTTCTCCGAAGGCGTGTTCAAGCCCAATGCGGCGCAGTGGGATGCCGAGCATATTTTCCCTAAAGACGCCCTGGTGCAGGCCGGAGAGCTTGGTTTTATGGGGCTTTACACCCCCGAGGACGCCGGTGGTCTGGGCTTGAGTCGCCTGGATACCAGCGTCATCGTTGAGGAACTGGCCAAGGGCTGTACCTCGACCACCGCGTTTCTTACCATTCACAATATGGCGACCAGCATGATCGGTCACTACGGCAATGCCGAAACTATTGAGCGTTTTTGTGGCGAGCTGGTGACTGGTGAAAAACTGGCGTCGTACTGTCTGACCGAGCCGGGTGCGGGCTCCGATGCGGGCAGTCTGCGCAGCAGTGCCCGTAAAGACGGCGACAATTACATTGTTAACGGCAGCAAGATGTTTATCTCCGGCGCCGGTTCCACCGATGTGTTGGTCGCCATGTTGCGCACCGGCGATGCCGGCCCAAAGGGAATTTCGGCTTTTGCGATACCCGCCAATGCCGAGGGCATCAGCTACGGCAAGCGCGAGGAAAAAATGGGTTGGAACAGTCAACCCACAGGTACTGTGACTTTTGAAGACGTGGTGGTACCTGCGGCAAACCGGCTCGGCGAAGAGGGGCAGGGTTTTAAAATTGCCATGCAGGGCCTAGATGGTGGGCGAATCAATATCGCTACCTGTTCACTGGGTACCGCTCAGGCGGCGCTGGAGACGGCCACCGAGTATGTCAAAGAGCGTCAGCAGTTTGGTCAGGCCATTGCCGATTTCCAGAATACCCAGTTCAAACTCGCCGATATGGCGACCAGGCTGGTTGCGGCGCGGCAGATGGTTCGTCTGGCGGCGTTTAAATTGGACAACAAGGAAGCTGATGCGACAACCTATTGCGCCATGGCCAAACGCTTTGCGACTGACGTCTGCTTTGAAATCTGCAACGACGCGCTGCAATTGCACGGCGGTTATGGCTATATCAAGGAGTACCCGCTGGAGCGTCATGTGAGAGACACCCGGGTTCATCAAATCCTTGAGGGAACCAACGAAATCATGCGGGTCATCATTGGCCGGCGTTTATTAATGGAAGGTGCACTGGAGCTAATAAAATGAGTCACAGCCCAACCGAAAAACTGCTTGTAGAAATTATCGATCACACCGCTTTGGTGACAATTAATAATCCGGGTGCCAATACCTGGGATTCGGAATCCCTGACCGGGCTGAAAACCCTGGTCGATAACCTCAACGCCGACAAGAATATCTACGCCCTGGTGGTGACGGGATCCGGCGAGAAATTCTTCTCCGCAGGTGCGGACCTGAAAATGTTTGCCGATGGTGACCGCGCGAATGCCGCTGATATCGGCATGAAGTTCGGTGTGGCCTTCGAGGCCCTGGCGGCCTTTCGCGGGGTATCTATCGCCGCGATCAACGGCTACGCCATGGGTGGCGGCCTGGAGTGCGCGCTGGCCTGTGATATTCGTATTGCCGAAGAGCAGGCGCAAATGGCCTTGCCCGAAGCCAAAGTGGGCCTGCTGCCCTGTGCCGGTGGCACTCAGCGCTTACCCGCTCTCGTGGGCGCAGGCTGGGCCAAGCGAATGGTGCTGTGTGGTGAGCGTCTCAAAGCCGACAAGGCGATGGAAATCGGTCTGGTTGAGGAAGTGGTGCCTGCAGGCACTGCAAAAGAACGTGCCCTGGCACTGGCGGCCGAGGTGGCCAACCAGTCTCCCGTCGCGGTGAGTTTCTGCAAAACACTGATCGATCAGGCTCGCGAGGAGACCATTCCCAAGGGCTTGATGCTAGAGCGCGAGTTGTTCGTCCAGTTGTTCTATACCGCTGACCAGAAAGAGGGTGTCAACGCCTTCCTGGAAAAGCGCAGCCCGGAATGGAAAAACGCCTGATGACTGACGAAGTATTGTTTGAGGAGCGCGCCACCGCGAGCGGCCAAAAGCTGGGGATGATCACGTTGAACGTTGAAAAAACGCTCAACTCTCTGACTCTGAATATGGTTGAAAAAATGCTGGCGACCCTGCGCGATTGGCGGGATCGCAGCGATGTGGCCTGTGTGTTCATCCGCGGCGCGGGGGAAAAGGCCCTGTGTGCGGGTGGTGATGTACAGGCTCTGTATCGTTCTTCGACGGAGCAGCCGGGCGGTCCCTGCGAATACGCTGAGGCTTTCTTTGAGACAGAGTACCGGGTTGATTACCTGTTAAACCAGTTCGGCAAGCCGGTCATTGTCTGGGGGCACGGCATTGTGATGGGCGGTGGTCTTGGGGTGTTTTCAGCGGGCAGCTATCGGGTGGTGACTGAGAAGTCCCGCCTGGCGATGCCGGAGATCACCATCGGACTGTATCCCGATGTCGGTGGCAGCTATTTTCTGAACAGAATGCCCGGTAACAGCGGCGCCTTTCTGGCGCTGACCGGTGCATCGTTCAACGCCGCCGATGCGCTGTATCTCGGTTTGGCTGAAGGGTTTATTGAGCAGCAGTACCTGGAGCCTGTGCTAGACGCGCTGGTTGCCGAGGCCTGGTCTACCAGTGTGGGCGACAATCACGAGCGGGTATTCGAGCTGTTGCGCAGCTTTGTTGTGCGCAGTGAGGAAGCGCGCCCCGTGGGTAATGTCGAAGCGGTCAGCGGTGAGATTGATGCCTTGTTCCAGGCGGCCGATGACGCGAGTCTGGTTGAGGCGATTACCGCGCTGGAAAACGACAATCCCTGGTTGCAAAAAGCGGCCGCGACCCTGGCGGCGGGTTCGCCGCTCAGTGCGCGGCTGATTCTTGAGCAATTGCGACGCAGTAAATCCAAGAACCTGAAAGAGGTGTTTCAGGCAGAGCTGACACTGTCGACGAATATTGTCCGTCGCAGTGAGTTTGCTGAAGGTGTACGGGCGCTGCTGATCGACAAAGACAAGAATCCCCAGTGGGAGCACGATTCGGCCGCGGCAGTGCCCGCAGCGGACATCGAGGCGCATTTTGTTGCTCCCTGGGCGGCCAATCCACTACACGATCTTTAATCTTTTGCCTCCCTTCGAGTTTAAGGAGGGAGGCGCGACGCGCTTCCTGTAACAGGAATATTTGAGAGGTACTCAACATGGCGAATATCGCTTTTATTGGTTTGGGAAATATGGGCGGCCCGATGGCGGCGAATTTGGTCAAGGCCGGTCACCAGGTCTGTGTATTTGACCTCGTTGACGCCGCTATGGACGCAGTGGTTGCCCAGGGCGCGAGCAAGGCGGCCAGCGCTTTGGAGGCTCTGGCAACGGCCGATACCGTGATCACCATGCTGCCCGCGGGCAAACATGTCGCAGGCTTGTACTTGGGCGATGAGGGTCTGGTGGCCAAGGCGAATGACGGTACGCTGTTTATGGACTGCAGTACCATTGATGCAGAGACCGCGCGACGGGTTGGCGAAGCGGCGGATGCCCGTGGCCTGGCAATGCTCGATGCGCCGGTATCCGGCGGTGTGAAAGCGGCGCAGGCGGGTACTCTGGCCTTTATGTGTGGTGGCGCCGCCGAGGCTTTTGAGCGCGGCAAGAAAGTGCTGGAAGGCATGGGCAAGAATATCTTCCACGCCGGTGATCACGGCGCCGGACAGATCGCCAAGATCTGCAACAACATGCTGCTTGCGATCCATATGGTCGGCACGGCAGAGGCGCTGCAACTGGGTGCTAATAATGGCCTCGACCCCAAAGTGTTGTCGGAAATTATGTTGAAGAGTTCCGGCAAAAACTGGTCGCTGGAAAACTACAACCCCTACCCCGGGGTGATGGAAACCGCGCCGGCGAGCAATGATTACCAGCCGGGCTTTATGGTGCAGTTGATGTTGAAGGATCTGGGCCTGGCCATGGAGAACAGCCTGAGCACCCAGAGCTCGGTGCCGATGGGCGCGCTGGCGCGGAGTCTGTACGCCTCCTTCTCTGCCAAGGGGAATGCGCAACGGGATTTCTCGGCCATTCTGGAACTTTTTAAGTCTGAGTAACTCTCAGTAGACAGTACCCTCCTTCCTAGGTATTTGACGGTCGCAGAATGCGGCCGTTTTTTTTGCC